>NZ_KQ960206.1:0-24122 GCF_001553125.1 Peptoniphilus sp. DNF00840 | reverse complement strand
AAAAATAAGGTTGAGCGTTGCAAGCAGAAGGAGCAAGCTTCATACTTTCAAGGCAGGCTTCAAGTTTTTCAACTTCAACTTCTCTGTCAGGGTCATAGGACCTGCAGGACTGCTTCACCCTTGCTAAATCTATAAAATCTTTAAATTCCATTTCATCCTCCTAAAAATTCATCTAAGTCTCCATCAAAGAAGAAAAATTCATCGTCACGCATCAGGCAAGGAACCCCAACACGATTTTCTTCTACTATGTGATCAAAGGCATCTGAGAAGTCTCTCTCCTTTAAAAATCTTTTGAGACTTGCCATTGAAGAAGTTATATCCACAATTTCACATTTGATTTCCTTCTTCTTAATTTCTTCTATTGCCGGTGGACAATCTGGGCAAAGACTTGAAACAAAAAGTGTTAACATATTTTTTCCCTCCAAAAATTTAACTAGCGACCTATAAAAATCTTGGTCTAGCGATTTTTCCCTCTTAGGAATATTAGAGTAAATATTCCTATCTCTCATTTTCTTGTTGAAGTGACGGCTGGCAAGTAGGCTCATTATGTTGTCCTTATCAACAAATAAACCCTGGAAGTCAAGGACCTTGGCACCCTTAGAAAGACCAAGAGAGGCAAGTCCCCTGTCGTTACTTATTACAAGGTCACCCTGTCTTGCATGGTTTGCTATATAGATGTCGGCTGCCTCCTTGGATATGTCAACGTCAACGACTTGACCATAGGATGGCGTGAAGTCCTGGCTATAATTTTTTACAGTGACCAGCCTTGCACCATATTTTTTTGAGACCTCTTCAACTATTTTTCTTATGGGTGAACCATCTGCATCTAATAATATTTTCATACTTATATTTTACTCCAAAGACCAAGATTAGCTAGCACAATAATAAAAGTATTGAAATCTTGATTTATTTTTTATAGACTTAGTTAAGGAGGTTAATATGAAATATATTTACAGAATATTTGTATTCCTTACTGTTGTACTCCTACTTGGGGCCTTGGGACTTGCCTTTATCTTTGCACCAAGAGGACAAAAATTAGATAACGAAAACAAAATTAAAAATAAAGAAGAACAAGAACCAGAAAAAATTTCTATCTTTAACGATAATGGAGACATTGTAAATATCCTTCTAATTGGAATCGACTCCAGTGATGTAACTTATGAAAAGGACGAGGACTCCAAGAGGGCAGACACAATTATGCTTTTATCAATTGATCCAAAGCACGACAGGATTAGACTCCTATCCATACCTAGAGATACATATTACAAGCTAAAGGGATATGATAACTATAGGATGAATGCAGCCTACTCTCGTGGTGGAATTGACCTACAAGTTTCCAGCGTGGAAGACTTTTTGGGCATAAAAATTTCCCACTATGTAACAGTTAACTACGAAGCAGTGGAAGAACTTGTTGATGCCATTGGCGGTGTAGAAGTTTACACTCCAAAATACAAGTACATTGATCCATCAACTGTGCCACCACTAGAAATCAATTTCGAAGAGGGACTTCACCTCCTAAATGGCAAGGACTCAGTAAAATATCTTAGGATTAGAAAAATTTACAAGGACCAAGACCTTGACAGGATTAAGGCCCAACAAGACTTTATCATGAAGATCTTTGACAAGATGAAGTCACCAAGGATGCTTCTTAAGCTTCCAAAATTAGTTTCCATTGCCAACAAGCACATTGAAACAGATATGAACTACGGACAACTTTCCTACCTTGCCTACTATGGAGTAACTCTTGATAAGGAAGATATAGCTATGAAGACAGTTCCAGGACGAACAAAGAAGGGATCCCCACTTTACTTCGTCAACAAGAAGGACGCCATGTATGCAGCCTCTGAATTGGAAAGACTTAGAGATAATCCTAAGGACCAAGAAGAAGTTAAGGACTACACAGAAGAAGAGCTTGCAGATATGACAGAGGCAGAGAGGGCAGAAGCTGAACAAAAGATGAGGGACAAAAAACTTAGAGACAAGTTAAAGGAAGAGGCAATTCAAGAGAATTCTTCTAATGGGAACTCAAACTCTAACAAGACATCAAACTCTAAAAAGACATCAAAGTCCAACAAGACTTCAAAGTCTAAAAAGGCCTCTAAGACTTCATCAAAAACTACAAAAGAGAAAAATTAAGGGAACCCCGCGAGGGTTCTTTTTTTATGAATTCTTACTAACTTATAAAAGTTTATGACCTTGTAAAAATGTATAACTTTATAGAAATTTATGACTTAATAAGAATTTAGGACTTAATAAGAATTTAGGACTTAATAAAAATTTATGACTCCATAAAAATTTATAACTTCACAAGAATTAAAAATTAAAATCCTATGACCTTATAAAAAATTAAAAAAAATCACCAGGAGCCTGGTGATTAATGACTTATTCAGCTAATAATTTTATTATATTTTTTACTACTTCCTTAGACTTTTCCATTTGGTCAAGGCTCACGAGTTCGTACCTGCCGTGGTAGTTGTAGCCACCTGTGAAGATGTTGGGAGTTGGGAGCCCCATAAAGGAGAGCTTTGATCCGTCTGTTCCACCTCTTACTGGTCCAATCACTGGTTCGACACCTGCCCTATCAAAGGCAGCCTTTGCCAAGTCGATAATTTCCATGTGGTCCTCAAGTTTTTCCCTCATGTTGTAATATTGGTCCTTGATTTCAATTTTTATTCTATCGTGGTACTTCTTGTTTAAGAAGTCAGCTATGTCTTCAAATAATTTCTTTCTAGCTTCAAACTTTTCCCTAGAGTGGTCCCTGATGATGTAGGACATCTTTGTGGACTCAACAGACCCTTCCATGCTAAGAAGAAGGGAGAAGCCCTCGTAGCCTTCAGTGTATTCAGGTCTTTCATTGGCAGGGAGCATTGAATTAAATTCCATGGCAATAAGTTGGGAGTTTACCATTGTATCCTTGGCAGATCCTGGGTGAACATTTTTACCTTGAATTTCTATTTTTGCTGAAGCTGCGTTAAAGGTTTCGTATTCAAGCTCGCCAAGGGGTCCACCGTCAACAGTGAAGGCAAAGTCTGCCCCAAAGTCTTTGACATTAAACTTATCTGCCCCTCTGCCAATTTCTTCATCAGGAGTAAAGGCAATCCTTATGTCCCCATAGCTTGCGTCCTCGTCCTTTAAAAGTTCTTCCACAGCAGAAACTATAATTGCAATTCCAGCCTTGTCGTCTGCCCCAAGTAAAGTTGTCCCATCAGTTGTGATTATAGTTTGTCCCCTTAAGTCCTTTAAGAAAGGAAAGTCCTTCACACTTGTTGTGAATTCTTCGTTTAACTTAATGTCAGCCCCATCATAATTTTCTATAATTCTTGGTTTGACGTCTTTTCCAGACATATCGGGAGCTGTGTCCATGTGGGCAATAAGGCCTACAGTTTTCTTTGTCTTGACCCTGCCAGGGATCCTTCCATAGACGTAGCCATTTATATCAATCTCTGCTTCAATCCCAAGTGACTTCAGCTCTTCCGCCAAATAATTACCAAGGACTAGCTGCCTTTCACTTGATGGGCAAGTATCTGATGACTCATCGCTTGTTGTCTCAAAGGACACGTATTTTAAAAATCTATCTAACATTTTTGTCATAAGAACCTCCAATAAAAATATTTTATCACCAAAAAAAGCGACGGGTCGTCGCCTTCATTTTAATCAATCAAAATCATTTTTTGAAATTCTGTCTTCAACAGAATAATCATTGTCCAAAATTTCCACCTCATACTCGCCAGAAAACATTGGGGAGGACAAGATGTAGTCAGCAGTTGTTGGTGACGTAGCAAGGGCAATGTTATATAGAGTTGAAATTCTAAGTAGGGCCTTGACGTCTGGGTCGTGAGGTTGTGCTTCAAGGGGATCCCAAAAGAAAATTAAAATATCAATTTGTGAATCTGAAATTTTTGCACCAAGTTGTTGGTCGCCACCTAGGGGACCAGATACAAGTCTCTCAACATTGAGAGAAGTCTCACGAGAGATAAGGGCAGCAGTTGTTCCTGTTCCAATAAACTTGTTACCTTTTAGTTCATCTTCGTGCCTCTTCACCCAAGCAAGTAGGTCCTTCTTCTTGTGGTCGTGGGCAACAAGGGCGATAGTCTTTTTCTTCTTAACTTTAATAGATTTAACTTCCATAAATACCTCTTTAAATAAAATCTTGACTAAGTAGTCTCTTTAATATATAATATCAAAGATTGAAATCCTTGCATAGTTTAAAAACTATGCCTAAGACCATAAGGAGGTGAAAGTATGAATAAATACGAAGCGGTGATTATGTTTTATCCTGAAGTGGAAGAAGAAAAAAGAAATGCTTCCTTCGATAGACTTAAAAAAGTAATCGAAAAAGACGGAAAAATCAATAACGTTGATGAATGGGGAATGAAAAAACTAGCTTACGCAATCGACTACAAGAATGAAGCTTACTATATTTTCTATGAATTCGAAACAAAGGCAGAAGATATAGCTGAAATCAACAGAGTAGCGAAAATCATGGACCCAGTAATGAGACAAATGATTATCAAGGTTGAAGACTAAGGAGTTTTTATGAATAGTGTATGTTTAATCGGAAGATTAGCGAGAGATCCCGAACTTCGTTACGCACAAACTGGCACAGCAATGTGTCGTTTCACAGTTGCCGTAGATAGAAGAATGAGCAAGCAAAAGAGACAAGAAGCACAAGCTAACAACCAGCCAACTGCTGATTTTGTATCTTGTACAGCCTTTGGAGCAACTGCTGAGCTTATTGCAAACTATCACAAAAAAGGCAGCCAAATTGGAATCGAAGGTAGAATCCAAACAGGAAGTTATGAAAGAGATGGAAGAACAGTTTATACAACAGACGTTGTAGTAAATAATCTTACATTCATTGGATCTAGCCAAGGTGGTGGACAAGCTCAAGCTGGCTTTAATCAAAACCAAGCTGGATTTAATCAAAACAACTTCCAAAGCCAAGGCGGATTTAGCCAACCTGGTATGGCTAGCCAAGGACCAGTAAATTCTGCTTACGAAAATGATTTTTCAAAGAGCGATAACGATGACGATGGATTTTTCCCTGTTGATAATGACGATATTCCATTTTAAGGAGGGTAAAAATGCAAAGAAGATTTGGCAGAAGGAAAAAAGTAGATCCTTTTGAAAAAGATAAGACTAAAAAAATTGACTATAAAGATGTTGAAACACTAAGAAATTACATTTCTGATCGTGGAAAGATTCTTCCAAGAAGAATCACTGGCTTAAACGCTAAACATCAAAGAGAAATGACAGTAGCTATCAAGAGAGCAAGACAAATTGCACTTCTTCCATATAGCGCTGAATAATTAATTTGAATTAAACTGTTGGGTAGTAACCCAGCAGTTTTTTTGATTTAATTTATTTGATATAGAGCCATAAAAATGACGAGTAAGCCAGAAGCAAATCCAGTTTAGGATTTAAGCTCTAGTTTACTCGCCTTTTAAGTTCTTTATTTGAAATCAACTTTTATTACGTTGTTGGAGTTTACTTCTTCAGTCCTATAGTAGTCGTAGATATCTCTTCCGAAGTTTGTGATTTTTATTTCTGCGATTTCTCCTCTTATAATTCCAAGGTCTTCCAGTATTGTTAATAGAGAAAGTTCAAAGTTTTTAAATTCATATTCATATAAACCCACTGGCCTATCTTCAGCTAGGTCTTTTATCAAGTCCATGACGAAGGTCTTGTACTTTTCATAGTTCTTGCCAAAGGAGGACTTTAAGAAGTTTTTATTAGTTAAGGCTTCAATCCAAATTGCAAGTTTTGTAATGTCGTCAAAGACCAAGTAGTTGTCTGCTGTGTCTGTGAGATAAATATCCTCTTTCTCTTCCTTTCCTTCTATAAGGGTGAGGTATTTTTTTATCATAAAGTTGAGATAGAGTTCGATTAGGGGGAAGTGGGAATTTTTATAGGTTTTCACTTCTTTTATTGGACTTATGCAAAGTGAGTCAACAAATTCTCTTAGCTTGGCAGGGGAAAGGTCGCCAGACTTTAAGACGCTTACATAATTCATATCCAAGAACTCAATAAAGTTGTCAAAGTTTTCTATGAACCTGTTGGAGAAGACGGCTTTTTTATTTTTTGCCAAGATTTTTAAAATGTTGTCATCGTAGTAGAAGCCTTCTTGACTGTTTTTTAAGAGGTCAAGATAATAAAAAATATTTTCTTGGATTTCTCTTAAATCATTTATCATTGATCCCACAGGTCTTCCAAGTAGGGCAAGTTTTGAGTAGAAAATTATTAGGAAGTCTATAGAGTTTGCTAGCTCTTCTTGATTTAAAAACTCACCGGACTCAGATAGGTCTTTGAAGATTTCTTTGTAGTCAAGACTGTAGTCGCTAAAGTTCATATTTTTTTCAACTAGGGTGTTGAAGTAAATCTTCGAGAGCAGTCTTATAATAAATCCTATTATGAATTCATCATTTGAGCCTGGGAATAATTTTTCGTAGTAGTCTAAGTTTTGTGCAAGCTCAAGATCTTCTGGATTAAAGGAGTCGAGGAGCTCTTCAAATTCATAAAGGGCATAGTCATCTAGGTCGGGCTCTTCTTTTAAGTTTTCATAGGTCACTTCATAGACTGCTAGGAGATTTAAAAAGTCTCTCTTTATAAAGCCTCTATTTAATTCAAAGATACCAAACTCTTCTTCTATGTGGTCAAATAAATTTTTCAAGTTGCTTTGGTAGGCTAAGAAAAATTCATCATCCATCATTTGCACAAGTTGGAGAACCATCTTTCTCTCATCTTCGCCAAAAATCCTGACAAGTCCCTTAGTGCTTTTGGAAAGTTCAATGCCCTTATCAAGTTCTACTTCTATATTTTCATCTAAGATGCAGTCATAAAAGATGTAGTGGTCATCTTTTTTTTCTATGCTGAAGAGAGAAACATAGGAGTCCCTCAAGACTTTTTTCATCTTCTCCATTGTGAACTCATCAAGTCCCTGAGATTCTAAAAGATTTCTAAGAACCTTGTCAGAGTTTGGATAGAAGTCCTTGAAGTCAAATAAGACAAAGGATGCTAGGTCTTCGTCGCTCCTATTCATGATGTAGGGGTTTTCTCTAATGAGGGCGAACTCATCTCTATTTAGAAAGTTCCTAAAGCCAAGTGTGGATTCTTTTAAAAGCTTTCTAGCTATTTCAAGTATTTCTTTTTTATCATTTTTCATTTTTTCACCTTTATATTTTCGATTTCTTCCTTTAGTTGGTCCATGTACTTTAAAATATATTCAATGTGGTAGTTGTAGACTCTGTCTTCCACATCTAAGTCAGAGGAATATTCTTCCACAAGCTTGTATCTTTTTAGAGCCTCTTGGGAAACTTCTAAACTAAAGTGGTCAGCATCCATATTTTCAACGACTTCAAGCCTAACGGAAATGCTCTCGATTAAGGACATAATTCTCTTCTCGCGTGAAAGCTCCTTGTACTTGTATTGGAAGGGAGTGTCAGCTTCCTTCTCCAAAATTTTGTAAAGATTTGTTGCGCTTTCAAGGTCTTTATTAAATTCAGTCAAGTCAGCTTTTTTATCGGAGAGAATTTCTTTTAAAGCTAAGTTGCAAGACCTGTAGCAGCTTCTCGCTGCAAGTATAAAATCTTCCCACACATTGGGAGATGATATAAAATAATTTACCAAGACTCCTACTATGATACCAATAAAGGTACCCAGGATACGATTTGTCGCATAATAAAATTTATCTGAGTTAGAGCAAAAACTTGCTACAAAAACTATGCAAGATAGTTGAGTCATGTCCTTCATCTTAACAACTACTAAAATATAAATTGTAAGAAGAATTCCAAGGCCTGCTACTAGGGGTTCAAGGTAGTCCTCTACATTAATCTTAGAAAAGAAGTAACCAACTATTACTCCAAAGACGCAGGTAAAGAGTCTTTTCTTAAAGTCTTGAAGTGATTCAGACATTGAGGGCTTCATAGTTGACACTGCAGCTATGGATACAAAGATGGCTGAGCCCAAGTCCAAGAGGTAGGAAATGTAAAGACCAATGATAACTGCAAGGGCAGTCTTAAGGGTACGCATTCCAATCCTGTACTTGTAATCAATTTTATTTTTTATTGTCATAAGATCACAACCTTTAGAAAGTTAAAATTAAATTCTACAATTATTTATGTTAATTATATCAAGAAGAGCTTTAAAAGTACATTTAATAGAGTTTAGGAAAGTAATGGAATAATATGATATATTTGTAAATTAATGGGTAAATATTAGACAAAGAAAAAAGGAGAGTGACATTTATGTTATTGAACTTTGTTGGAAAAAACATTGAACTTACAGAATCTTTGAAGGAAATTGCAGAAAAAAAATTCTCCAGATTAGACAAATATTTTTCTGAAGAAGTGGAAACAAGGATTGTTTTTTCTACGATAAAAGAAGAACAAACTGTTGAAGCTACAATATTTTTACCAAAGACGATTATAAGGGCAGAAGAAACTACAGATGATATGTACTCTTCAATGGACAATGCTGTGGATGCACTTGCTAGACAAATTAGAAAACACAAGACTAGATTAAAGAGAAGATACCAAAACAACGAAACAATTAGGTTTGATGAACTTGTTGATAAAGAACTTGTAAAGGAAGAATCAGAACACAAAATCGTAAAGAGAAAGAACTTCGAACTTAATCCAATGAATGAAGAAGAAGCAATTCTTCAAATGGATCTTCTAAACCACAACTTCTTTGTTTTCTTAGATGGAGATACTGATGGAGTTTCTATTGTATACAAGAGAAGAGATGGAAACTACGGTAAGATAGAAGTTTAAAATTAAATTTAATATATAAAATTTTAGGACGCCTAGGCGTCCTTTTTTCTTGTAGATTTTTAATAAAAAGAAATTTCTTATTAATAATAAAAAAGCTGGCGGGCGCCAGCTTCATCTTATTCTAAGTTTGTAGTTTCGATTCTTGTTTTATTTTTCTTGCCAGCCTTAACAACAAAAATTGCGTAAGCAATAGCTAGGATGCCAGCTGCTGGATAGGCAATCTTAAAGGGCAAGCCAAGTCCAAGTTTTTTAACATTTATGATAAAGGAGAAAACTATAAAGGTGTAGAAGACTCCTGGTATCAAAGTTATTAAATAATTTTTGCCAGTGTTGATTAGATAAATTGTTGCAACTGCTAGGGCAAAGATTGCTACAAATTGGTTTGTGAATCCAAAGTATCTCCAAAGCATGTTGAAACCATTTGGGTTTGACTTTGCGAAGAAGAGGATTGCTGCTGCAGGTATAAATAATACTGCTGCAAGGATTGCTCTTTTTACACCAGACCTTTGGTCGATGTTTAACTCTTCAGAGATGATTAGTCTAAGTGATCTAAAGGCAGTGTCACCAGAAGTGATAGGAAGTGCTATTACTCCAAGAACTGCAAGTAGTCCTCCAACATCTCCCATAAAGTATTTTGAAATTTCTCCAACCATTAGGGTACCAGCTGTATCAAGTGGAGCCTTTCCTGTTGAGAAGATTACCATGGCACCAGCTGCCCAAACCATTGCTATGAAACCTTCGGCAATCATAGTTGAGTAGAAAGTCACCTTAGCTTCTGATTCTGACTTAACAGTTCTTGATACAAGAGTAACTTGTGAACCGTGGAAGCCTGATAGGATACCACAAGCAACTGTGATGAAGAAGGATGGTATAAACTTTTGACCAAGTGGGTGTTCAGCAAGTAGGCCTGCGTTAGCAAAGGCTAAGTCCCCAGAACCCTTTACAAAAATTCCAACAAAAACTCCAATTGCAGAGATAATTAAGAAGGCACCAAAGATTGGATAAATTCTTCCAATTAACTTGTCAATAGGAAGTACAGTTGAAAGGATGTAGTAGGTAAAGATAACTGCGTAAATAATCCAAATTGCACTGGAATCTACTCCAACCTTTAGGACGTCATTGGCAATTAAATCTCCTGGAGTGTAAACAAAAACTACACCAGTCAAGAGAAGTAGGATTGCTATGACGATGTTGTAAAACTTACGAACGCCATCGCCAATGTATTTACCAACAAGCTTTGGAACTTGTGATCCACCATTTCTCATGGAGATAAAACCAGTCATATAATCGTGGACTGCTCCTGCGAAGACACAACCTAATGGGATTGCCAAGAAGGCAATAGGTCCAAACAAGATACCTTGAATAGGTCCAAGTATAGGTCCAGTTCCTGCAATGTTAAGTAGGTTGATAAGCCAGTTTTTCTTTTCGCTCATAACTACATAGTCTACTCCGTCAGCTTTCTTTACTGCTGGAGTTGGTCTATCGTCGGGTTGAAGTTGTTTTTCTACGTACTTTGAATAGAAGAATCCCCCAACAAGTAAAATAATAATTCCAATAATAAATAGTAACATAATTCCCTCCCTTTACTTTTATTATTTCCTATAAGATTATAGGGGAAGAGCCGCTCAATTACAAAAAAATTAAGCCTTAGAAGTGCCCTTATGAGGACTTTTCTATTAAATTTTTTTAAAAAATTTTTACGAATTTTAAAAAAGTTAATTCAAATTTGGTTTTGAAATAAATATTCGAAAGTTAAAGTCTACAAAATTTATAAAAATGATGAAAAATGAGAATAAAAATTAATTTTATTAAGTTAAGAAATTTAAAGTCGTTGATGACTTGATGAAGTTTATTTTGTAAGAATTTGTGAGTTAGTAGTATTGAACTTGCTAATAAGATTTTGATTAAAGGATAAAGTTTTAGGAGTTTATAAATTTTTATGAGTTTATAAAGTTCTATAAGTTTATAAATTTTTACGAGTTTACAGAGTTCTATAAGTTTATCAATTTTTATGAGTTTATCAAGTTCTATGAGTTTATAAAGTTTAATAAACTTGTGCTAGACTAAGACATAAAAAGCTGCAGATTTCCCTGCAGCTCTTATCACCTTTCAATTGAATTTATTTCGTTCTCAACATACAATTTTTTAAAATTCCCAAGACCAAAGGCAGAGATAATTATTTCTGTGTCTTCACGACCCTTGAAGAAGAGATCAATAGTTGGATTGTAAAAAATAGAAATGCCAGAGACCCTTGCTTCTTTGTACCTACTTGTGTCCTCTCCGTCATTTATAGAAATATCCAAGTCAAAGCAGGCAAGGGAGCAGCAAGATGCTTTTACATCCACATCGGGATTTATAAAAATCTTATCTACATTCTTCTTTTTTAAAAAGTTAAGAGCCTTGTCTCTAAATATAAAATTCATAAAATCTCCTATTTGTAATCATACTTATTAGCCTATCTCAAAAAAACATGTCATCAGACTTAAGCTTATTCAATTATAGGTCCAAGAATAAATAAGGACAAGCTAGTAATTAAAAAAGCTAAGCACTTAAACCTGATGAATGAATTGCAAAAAAAAAGAAGGTATAAACCTTCAAATAAAAAAATGGTCGGGGTGAGAGGATTCGAACCCCCGGCCCCATGGTCCCAAACCACGTGCGCTACCAAACTGCGCTACACCCCGACGACAGATTCACAAAAGTGAATATCTTGTATTCTATTTTCGAACAAATACTATTATAACATGGAAAAAATATTTGTCAAAGCTTTTTTTAAATAAATTTGATTTCAAAGCCTATCTAAGTCATTATACTTGAAATCTATTAAAGATACAAATAAAATAGTATTGTTATGAAAAAGGAGGTAACATGAAGGCTATTATTTTTGACTTAGATGGAACTCTAGTTGACTCTATGGGTTATTGGAGAAGTGTTTCTCGTGACTTCATGAAGACCAAGGGAATAGATATAGAAGATGAAATTCAGCACAAGATGACAACCATGAACTTGGACGCATCCTTAAAATACATGAAGGACTACTATAAATTAGAAGAAAGTTTTGAAGACCTACTTAGGGACTTTAGCAGGACAGTTGAAGACTTTTATACCAATAAGGTTGAGATGAAGGACAAGTGTCTTGAAACTTTAAAATATTTTAAGAATAGAGGAATGAAGGTAGTAATAGGCACATCAACTGCTACCCACTTCGCCAACATAGTTATAGAAAAGTATGGCATAGATAAGTTTATCGACGGACTCTACACAGCCGACTCAGTGGGACACCTAAAGGGAGAAGAAGAATTTTATCTTTCAATCGCAGATGATCTTGGAGAAGTTCCAGAAGAAATCTTTTTAGTTGACGACTCCTATCTTGCCCTAAGGACAGCAAGAAGGGCAGGCCTTATTGGAGTTGGAATCTATGACGAAAACTCCAAGGACACTTGGGCAACAATTGTCGATGAAAATAAATATTCAGCCAGAAAATTAATAGATTTGAAAAAATTATGAGATTGTTTTTATTTTTTGCGGCAAGAATAATTCCTGCCTTTATAATTAGCTTTGTGGGCTTCTCTCTTGTGAGAGTAAAATTTTTCGCTCACAGGAAGAGAAATTCCACAGGCTTTAGAGAATTTTTGCTTAGCCTTTTTGTAGCCTACCTAGTCTTCTTGGCAATTATGCTCTTCACACCTAATTCCTACATAGCAAGCTCTGGCATAAACTTGACCAATGAAAACTTTGACTTCGTTGGCAACTTTAAAGACAGAATAACATCAGGAGCGTGGGGAGTTAACCTAGTGCCCTTTAGGACTATGAGAAACTATATAAAATACTCAGGCTTCCTCCACACACTTATAAATATTTTTGGCAATATAATAATTTTTATTCCCTTTGGAATTTTGCTGCCAGAACTTTTTCCAAGATTCAGAAAGCTATTAAAAATTTTAGGAGGGTCCATAGCGGCATCCTTCTTTGTAGAATTTATACAATTCTTTATAGGAAGGTCAGTAGATATTGACGACTTAATATTAAATGTCTTTGGATCACTTATAGGTTATCTAATCTGGGAGAAGATTTTAAGATATAAATTTGCAAAGAAGAAGAGGAAGAGAAGAAGTCCAAGACCCCATAAAATTGACAAAGGTCAGACCATCTAGTATAATCTTAATCTAAGTAAATATGGGGGCGAAAATGGTTTCGACGGGGATTTTGAGCTTAAAGTAGCGAGTCGTTGATGGATCACACAACGTTAAAATGGTCTATTAAAAAATAAACGACGAAAATAATTTCGCACTAGCTGCCTAATTAGGTAGCAATCCGGCCAGACACCGCGAACTGTAACCGGGTTTCAAATTAGCGGGCAAACGAACTCTGTGAGGCGCCATAGCAGAGGGGGTTTATGGCGATACCCTGTATGAGTTTGACACTCTAGTAGTACAGGGGAAAATTAAAGAGGAGTCTGCACTCGGAGAATCTTTCTGTAAGAGGTCTTCGGACGTGGGTTCGACTCCCACCGCCTCCACCAAAGCAAAGTCATTCATGTGAATGGCTTTTTTATTTTGAAAAAAATAAAACTTATAATTGCAAAGCAAGTGTTAAAGTTTTTATGTCTATAGTATAGGGATGATATTTATGCTAGTATTATCTAAGGAGAAAGTGCAGTGAAGGTAAAAGAAGAAATAAAAAAACTTTTAAACATAGACATAGATATTGATGAATAATTTTTTCGAAGAATGGACTAAGAAAGCATATATTAAAGAGAAAACATCATGATTCTTTAAAATACTTTGAAGAAATAGATAATATAATCAAGAATCCAGATTATGTTGGGACTAGTCCAAGTGAAAAAGACATTAGTATTGAATATGTAAAGTCTTATGAAGATAATGTATTAGTTGCAGTTAAACTGAATAGAAAAAAGTCAGTATTTTATATAGCTAGTATCTACATAATTTCAGAATATAAATTAGAAAGTAGAGTTAAGAGTGGAAGGCTTATAGGAATTGATGAAACTTGTGAATAATGTTAAGATACATATAGGAAATAATTGAGGGTAGAAAGGTTCCTACCGCACCTGAAAAGGTATCTGAGATGCTGGATACACCGACTAGCCAATTATTCACTGCACTGAAAGAAGGTAAGATTAATTTCTCGCCTTCTTTTTTTATAAAATTTTTTACTTACATAACAATTAATTATTAATAAAACACAAGTTAGTAATTTTTTTTTACTAGGCAGTAATTTTTCACGAAGATTTTAATAGGCTTTCGTACTCTTCTATTAACTCCACTGGTATTACGAAGTTAAAGTAGCCGCCTGTTTTTGATAGGAAGAGATACATTAGTCCCAGGCTTGTGAATTTTTTCATGTTGATGTAGACATTTTCGTCGCCGTAGTCTACTGCGCCGTTGTAAAAGTCGTAAAAGGACTTGTGTTCCTTCTCGTCGAAGGAGAGGAGCGTGTCTTTAAACTTTGCCAAGATGGTCTCGTGGATTGCATCAATTTCCTCTCTCTCGCTTAATCCGTCAAGACCAAGTTCATAGGAAGCTGCGATGAGCTTTCTCTGGTCTTGGTCTAAAGCTTCTACAATGGGGTATAATCTATCTATAGGTAGTTTGTTAATGGTTTCAACTTTAAATAGTTTTAATAAAAAATCGCTCATGTTTCACCTCGTATTTATTATACATGAAATGAGCAAGGGGAGGAAATATGTCACAAATTAAAAAGCTTTCAGATGGTGTTTATTGTAAAATTATTCCACTTAAGGGCAATAGGCAAGGCCGACTTTGAGTGGACTGATGAGGGAGTTCTTTTATACTACGCCAAGTAAAAATTGTTTGCTTTAAGTAGTGACAAGTCATAAAATATCTATTGGCTAAAGAATTATAATTATTAAATTGAAAGAAATAAAATTTGGAGTGAATTATGAAAAATTTAGTTTGTAAATACAAGGATAAAGTTTTAGAATCTGGCGGTGAAACTATTCTTTGTGGAATTGTAAATGTTACACCAGACTCCTGCTCTGATGGAGGCAAGTGGTATGGTAAGGACAAGGCTCTTAAGAGGGCCCTTGAACTTATAGAAGCTGGAGCTGGCATGATAGACCTTGGTGGTGAATCAACAAGACCAGGCTCACACTATGTAGAAATTCAAGAGGAAATAGAAAGAGTTGTTCCAGTTATAAAGGAATTAAAGACAAAGACAGATGTGCCTCTTTCTATTGACACATGGAAGGCTGACGTTGCTGAAGCAGCAATTGAAGCAGGCGTTGACTTTGTAAATGACATCACAGGTTTTATGGGAGACCCAAGAATGGCAGAAGTTGTTGGCAAGAGTGATGTTGGTGCAATTTTGATGTTTAATCCAAAGATTGCAAGACCTAACCACAAGTCAAGTGCCAACTTTCGATCCTTTGGCGGAGAGGGAGCCTTCACTGAAGAAGAATTAAAATCCTTTGAAGACATGGATGTTGTGGAAGTTATGAAAAAATATTTGTCAAAATCTCTTCAACGTGCAGAAAAAAATGGAATTTCAAGGGAAAGAATTATGCTTGATCCAGGTATTGGCTTTGCCCTTACAAAAAAGGAAAACTTAAAGTTAATTGATAAGATTGACGTCCTAAGAGAAATGGGATGTTTCACCTTCCTTGGAGTTTCAAGAAAGAGATTTATCACAAATATTTTAAGCGAAAATAAGATTGACGCTGATGGCAACAATGAAGAAGGATTTGAAAACAGAGACGAAGCATCAGCAGCTCTTACAACTATAGGAGCTTACAAGGGTGTAGAAGTTTTAAGAGTCCATACAATGAAGCATCATCTTCTTGCAAAACTTGTTGCAGATTCAGTAAGATTAAATCAAGTTATAGAAGACGTAATTTTTAAACCTTATTCACTTTAAATTATTTTTTATAAGATATATAATATAAGCATAAATAAAAAAGGGGGACATTATGTCATTAATTGAAAATTTGAGAAGTAAAGTAAGAGCATCAAAACCAGAAATAGTATTTCCAGAAGGCGATGATGCAAGAATTTTAAGAGCAGCAATTAGACTTAATGAAGATGGAGATATTAAACCAATAGTTCTTGGAGACAAAAAAGAACTTGAAGCTTTAGCAGAAAAAGAAGGCGTAAAACTAGGCGATCTTGAAATTCTAGACCCAACCAACTATGAAGCTAAAGATGAAATGGTTAAGGCTTTCGTTGAAAGAAGAAAAGGAAAAGTCAACGAAGAACAAGCAGCAGAAATCCTAAAAGACCACAACTATTTTGGAACAATGCTAATCTACATGGGAAAAGCTAAGGGACTTGTATCAGGAGCAGCTCACACAACTGCAGATACAGTTAGACCAGCCCTTCAAATTATAAAGACAAAGCCTGGATACAAGAGATGCTCTGGAGCATTTATCATGCTAAGAGGCGAAGAAATGTATTTAATGGCAGACTGTGCTATTAACATCGACCTTGACGCAGAAGGCCTTGCAGAAGTAGCAGTAGTTTCAAATGAAACAGCAAGACAATTTGGCATGGATCCAAAGATTGCAATGCTTTCTTTCTCAACTAAAGGTTCAGCATCTCACGAAAGAGTAACAATGGTTGCAGAAGCAACAAAAATGGCTAAGGAAAAAAATCCTGAAATGGCAATTGATGGAGAATTACAATTTGACGCAGCCTTCGTAGAATCCGTTGCAAAGAAAAAAGCACCAGGCTCAGAAGTTGCAGGTCACGCAAATGTATTTGTATTCCCTAACATTGAAGCAGGAAACATTGGCTACAAGATCGCCCAAAGATTTGGCGGCTTTGAAGCAATTGGACCTATCCTTCAAGGACTTAATGCCCCAGTAAACGACTTATCTCGTGGTTGCGTGGAAGACGAAGTATATTCACTAGCAATCATAACAGCAGCACAAGCAGTTCTTTAATAAAAGATAGACTTAAAGACTTCCTTAGGGGAGTCTTTATTTTTATGCTTTTAATATATATAATGATGTCAAGAAATTTTAGTTAAAAGAGTAGGTTGTAAAGATATGGAAAACAAAAAGTGGAAGATTTTTTTAGTAGAAGATGACAAGGTGATTGCAGAAGAAATTGAAAGGCACCTCAATTTTTGGAATTATGAAATAAAAATTGCAGAGGACTTTCAAAATATTTTTGATGACTTTAAAAGCTTTCATCCTGATTTAGTTTTAATGGATGTAACTCTTCCCTTTTACAATGGCTATCATTGGTGCAAAATTATTAGAAAAAATTCTAAAGTTCCAATTTTATTTATTTCAGCTGCTGATGAAAACTTAAATTTGATAATGGCAATGGATCTTGGAGCAGATGATTATTTGACTAAACCCTTTGAACTAGAGCTGCTACAAATAAAAATAAGAGCCTTGCTAAGAAGAGCTTACGAATATATCGAGACAAGAAATATTTCTTACAAAGATATAAGTCTTGACTGCGACAAGATGATTATCTCAAGAGAAAACAAAGAAATAGAACTCACGAAAAATGAATTTAAAATTTTAGAAATTCTCTTGGAAAAGCCAGGCAAAGTTGTTAATAGAGATGAAATTATTGATAAAATTTGGCAAAGTGACTCTTATATTGACGACAACACCTTAACAG
The DNA here is from genome assembly GCF_001553125.1 of Peptoniphilus sp. DNF00840. NCBI lineage: Bacteria > Bacillati > Bacillota > Tissierellia > Tissierellales > Peptoniphilaceae > Peptoniphilus > Peptoniphilus sp. DNF00840. The sequence goes on along the minus strand of NZ_KQ960206.1, from coordinate 6,736 downwards.
TAAATATAATGCGTTTAAGAAAAAAGTTAGAAGATATAAATATTTTTGACCTAATAAAAACTAAGAAAGGAGTAGGCTATTATGTCCCACCTGCCAATTAAAAGTTTTATAAAGAGAGAAAAATTCACATTAATTCTTGGGCTTTTCATATTTTTTTATATCCTGGGAACTTATTTAATTTTTGAATTTGATAGAGATAAGTCCATTTACATAGCTTTTTTATATTTATTTTTATTTTTTATTTATATGGTTTTTCTTTACTCCATAAGAGACCGTGATTACAGAGAAGAAATAGATCTTTTAAATAGAAAAGACTACGAAAAAATACTAGAACTTTATGAGTCTCCATTATCAAAGGCTCTTTATAAAAGTGCAGAAGAAAATAAAAGAATTAAAGAGATTGGAGAAAAGAAAAGAGCAGATGGAAAAAACTACTTAACTATTTGGACTCATCAAATAAAATCTCCAATATTTGCATTAAAACTTTTGCTCAAAAAAGATGAAATAAACAAAATAGATTGCGAAAAAGAGATTTTTGAAATCGAAGAGTATGTTGGAAATATTTTAGGCTATGCAAGGATGAATGCAGATAGCACAGATTATGTCTTTAGCAAATACAGTTTAGATGAAATTATTAAGGGAGCAATTAGAAAATATTCGATTCAGTTTATTGGAAAAAATAATAAGGTAGACTTTTTTGAAACGAATAAAATAATTTTAACTGATGCCAAGTGGTTTTCTTTTTTATTAGAGCAAATTATTTCTAATGCAATCAAGTACACGCATAATGGAAGGATTGCAATTTATTTAGAGAAAAATGAACTTGTAATTGAAGATAATGGAATTGGAATAATGCCAGAAGATTTGCCACGAATTTTTGATGCAGGATACACTGGTTACAACGGTAGGTTGGAGAAAAAGTCAACGGGACTGGGACTAAATCTCTCAAAGTATATTGGGAAGTCTTTAAGAGTGACATTGAGGTGTGAGTCAGAGCCAAAGCTTGGCACAAAGATGTTTATAAATTTAAAAAATATTTTGGATTAGAGTGCTTAGCACTCTTTTTTTATATCTTACAAAAATGTCACATTAAAGCTCTATTTGTTATATAAATAAAAGGATTTATTTTTTTATACAATTTATAATGTAGTAAGAGGTGAGAAAATGATAAAGAAAATTTTTAAAGGTATTTTAATTTTTTTAGTATCCCTTATTATTCTTATAGGGATTGGAGATTTTTTGTGGATTAACCTTCCAAAGTTAAGTGCAAGGAAAAACATATCTGATATAGAAGACTATGGCAAAGGCGTAAGCCAAATAAATTTAGATGACAATATAGAAGTTGTTGGACTTGGGGAAGCGACTCATGGAAATTCAGACTTTCAAGATTTAAAATTAGAAGTTTTAAAGACTTTAGTTGAAAAAAATAATTTAAAGAGCTTTGCTATTGAAGCTGATTTTGGGGAAGGAATGATAATCAACAATTACATTCACGGAAACAAAAGAGATGAAAATATTTCAAGAATTTTTTCTTTTAATATTTATCACACAAAGAATATGAATGATCTCATAAATTATATGTTCGACTACAACCAAAAAGCAAAGGATGAGGACAAACTTTCTTTTTACGGCTTTGACATGCAAGATCCAGAAAAATCTATTGAGTTAATTTTAGATTTTTGTAAGGAAAATAATATTTTACAAGAAAAAGACTTGCAAAAAGACTTTTCCTTTATAAAAGATAAAAAATTTAAGATATCAAAGATAATAAAATATAAGGAAGATTTGTTGTTAGAAATAAAAGCTTACGCAGACACCCTATCTTCTCCCAAGGCAAAAATAGTTTCAAGAGCGATAACAAATGTATTGGACAGTGTAAAATATTACGAATTAGATTTCAATGATTATACAAAAGCAAATAATGTGAGAGATGAGCTTATGGCTGGAAATGTTAAGTGGATAAGTGATTTTGAAAAGGCAAAGGGAAATAAGATGCTTTTAATTTCTGGACACAACGGTCATATCGCAAAAAGTGAAAAGTTTTATGAGCCAATGGGGTCTCACTTAAAGAAAATTTTTGGAGAAAAATATTTTATTATTGGAACAGACTTTTATAAGGGAATTGTAAACATAAACGAAGTTGGTCCAGATAGCAAGAGATCAAACCATGTCTTTGTCTCTGCTGATCCTTTAGCTTACAGTGCGAGAAAATTTAAAGGAAAATATTATTTGGATTTTACAAAAGTTAAAGATGGTGAAACTTTTGACCTTATAAATAAAGAAATCAACATGGTAAGTTTGGGTGAAGCATATTCTCCACTTATGAAATTCATGCCAAGATCTTATAGGATAAAGGAAGTTCCAAAAGATTTATATGACGGAATGATTTTTGTTTATTATGCAAAGCCTATTGCTGTTAATGATTAAGAGTATTTATGAATGAGGTGGAAGATGTTAGAAGTTCAAAATATAAAAAAGATATACCGAAGTCGATTTGGGAAAAATGAGTTTGAGGCTCTAAAGTCAATTAATTTTACTGTTGAAGCTGGAGAGTATATTGCAATAATGGGAGAGTCTGGAAGTGGAAAGACAACTTTATTAAATATTTTAGCCTTACTTGATAGGCCAACTTCTGGAAAAGTAATTTTAATGGGCAAAGATTTACAAGAAATAAAGGACAACGAAATGGCAAAATTTAGAAGAGAAAACTTGGGATTTGTGTTTCAAGATTTTAATCTTCTTGATAACTTCACTGTTAAAGAAAATATTTTATTGCCCCTAGTATTGTCCGATGAAAAAATTTCTGTTATGGAAGAGAAATTATCAAAAATTGCAAAAAAGCTAAGTATTTCGGATCTATTAAATAAGTATCCCTATGAAATAAGTGGAGGGCAAAAACAGAGGACTGCAATTGCGAGAGCACTTATAAGTGACCCAAAAATTTTACTTGCTGATGAACCAACGGGAGCTCTTGATAGCAATAGCACAAGAGAACTTTTAAAGGTTTTTAAAGACTTAAACCAAGATAGGGAGACTATATTCATGGTAACTCATTCTATTATGGCTGCATCAGAGGCGAAGAGAGTTCTATTTATAAAGGACGGAGAAATTTACCATCAAATCTATAGGGGCGAGAGGACTTCCCTTGATATGCAAAAGAAGATTGCAGACACAATGCAGATGTTACAAAGGAGTTGAGAAAATGAAATCACTTTACTCACGACTTGCCCTTGCTGGAATTAAGAGAAATAAAAAAGTTTTTATGCCCTTTATTGGAACAATAATTTTTCTTATTGTTCTAAGCTCAATTTGCTTAAGTCTTGTTTTAGATAAGTCTCTTGCAGGAGCAAAGGGAATGGAAACAATGAAAAGCATTCTATTTTTTGGTGTCATAGTTTTATCAATCTTTTCACTTATAATGCTTTCTTCTGTATATTCTTTTATTCAAAAGAGAAAGTTGAAAGAACAAGGACTTTATTTAATACTTGGACTTGAAAAAACACATCTGCGAGTAATTTTGTTTTGGGAAATAATTTATATTATTATTTTTGCTATACTAACAGCAAGTATTTTTAGCCTTGCCTTATACAAATTATCTCTTGGCATTTTTTTGATGCTGACAAATAATTCCATAAATATTTTTGAGGGTGGATTTTTTAATAATATTTTGGCAGTAGCTATTGTAGATTTAATATTTATTGCAATACTGATTTTTGTATTTGTAATTCAGATTATTAAGATGAGAAATTATTCTCCAATAGCTTTGGTAAATGAATCCAAGGCAGGAGATAGGAAGAATAAATTTACAAAATTAATTGCCTTGCTGGGAATAATTTTTATTGCAGGAGGCTATGCTATTAGTTTAACTACAAAAAATCCAGTACAAGCTTTTTTTAAATTTTTTATTGCGGCAACTTTAGTAATAATTGGAACTTATTTTGCTTTTTCAACCATAGTGACTTTATTTCTTGAACTATTAAAAAACAATAGGGCCCTATATTACAAGAAGGGAAATTTTCTATCTGTGTCAGGTCTTTTATATAGAGTAAATAATAATTCTAGATCTCTTGCAAATATTGCAATACTATCCACAGCTTTTACAATAGTTTTAACATCAGGCATAAGTCTCTATGCAGGCATAGGAGATGCCACCAACAGATTATTTCCAGCACCCTATGCCATAAGGACTGAAGCAGGGTCATTAAGTATAAAAAACTTAGAAAAGTATAGAAATAATATCAGAAGCTTATTAGCTGACAATAAGATTGAGGGAGAGGTTACTACAACTTATGAATGGTCCATTCCACTTGTTAGAGAAAAGAATAAGCTAAAGGTAATGGCAAAAAGAGAATGGACTAATGCAAATTTAAAAAATGACATAATTTCACTGGACATAATTTATAGTCCTGACGCAAAATTAGACTTCAAAGGAAAGGATTTAATTTATTTTAAAGAAGACAATAATGAAGAATTTATAAAGACTTTGGGCTTTAGTGCAAGGCAAGTATCCAATGAAACAATAGATATTCCCTTGGAAAGTGTGCAGACAATTTTTGAAAAAAATAAAATATTAGCAAAAGATTACGAAACTGCAAATAAAATTTGTGATAAACTAAATTTTAAAGGTAACAGATCTAAATTAAGTCCAAATATAACAAGTTTGATAAAAGGAAACTTGCCAAAAGATTTTAACAATTTACTTAACGAACACAAGAACGACATTAAAGTAAATCCAAATCAAAAACTCACCATAATAGACAGACAGCAAACAAAGGAGGAGTTTTTAAGTGACTATGGAGTAATATTTTTTGTTGGTATAATTCTTTCCCTTGCATTTTTGATTACAATGGGACTTGCCATATACTACAAATTTCTCACAGAAGCCTATGAAGACGTAGAAAGATTTAAAATTTTAAGAAAACTTGGACTGGATGAAATTGATGGCAAGAAAATTATAAGAAAACAAATGGCGTGGCTTTTGTTTTTGCCAATAGTTTTCTGTTTTATTCACACATCCTTTGCCCTTCCTGTTTTGCAAAAATTTTTAATGCTAATAGGACTTATGAATACAAAATTATTTATTAAATCAATGATTTTTGTATTTCTTATTTATATAATTTTTTATCTTGTAATATACAAATTCACAGAAAAAATTTATACAAAAATAGTTTTAGAAAAATAAAGCTCTTTATTGATTTGTGTAACACAATGTAATACAATTGTCTTAGAGGTGATGGATATGAAAACTGTATCTGTAAGACTTAATGCTGAAGAGGAGAGAGCCTTTACTGCTTATGCTGATCTTATGGGCGAACCACTTTCTACTCTTTTTAAGAGATTGATGGAAGAGAAGCTTGAAGATGAGTTTGACATGAAGGTGGCTGAAGATTTTCTTGAAAGAGAAGCTAGGGGCGAAGTTGAGTACATTACTCATGAAGAGTTAATGAAGGAATTAGACTTGTGATATGTATGATTTAATTTATGATAAAAAATATTTAAGAAGTCTAAAAAAGATAGACCGACAAGCTCAAAAAATTATAACAAATTGGGTGGAAAGCAACTTGTTAAATTGCCAAGACCCAAGATTTTATGGCAAGGCCCTCACTGGCAACTTCAAGGGGATATGGCGATATAGGATTGGTGCCTATAGACTCCTAGCAAAAATTGATGACGACAAGTTAATAATATTCGCCATTGATGTTGGCCACAGAAAAAATATTTATTCATAAGACTTCCTTAGGGGAGTCTTTATTTTTATGCCTTTAGTTTATATAATTGATTTAACAATTTATAAATCTAAACTAAGGAAGGTGGGATTTTATGTCTAAGCTTAGGGACGGAATTTATGGACTCGCAATAGCTGATGCTCTCGGCGTGCCCTTTGAGTTTAAGAAGAGGGGAGACTTCACTTGCACAGGTATGGTTGGTTTTGGAACTTGGGATCAAGTTGCTGGGACTTGGTCTGACGATACCAGCATGACTCTTGCAACTTGTAAGTCAATAAAAGATAAAAACAAAATTGATGTCGAAGATATAAGAAAAAATTTTGAGGACTGGCTTTTTAAAGGAAAGTTTGCTTGTCATGGAGAAACTTTTGATGTGGGAATAACAACAAGAGATGCCCTAGCAGAAGGCCATGGGATTGATGATTTTTATGCCAATGGCAACGGATCACTTATGAGGATCCTGCCTCTTGCCTTTACTGATGCAAGGGATGAAGAGATTGAAAGAGTGTCAAGCATCACCCACGCTCACGAAATTTCTAGAAAGGCCTGCCTTGATTATGTTCATCTTGCGAGGAAATTGATTGCTGGCGAGAAATTAGAAGAGCTTGGACTTGACCACATAAAAAACAAGTCTGAAGCTGAAATCCAGTCAACAGGTTTTGTCCTCCACACTCTCGAAGCATCTCTTTGGTGTCTTTTAAATACAAATTCTTATAAGGATGCTGTCCTAAAGGCAATAAATCTTGGCGACGACACAGACACCACTGGAGCTGTTACTGGTGGCTTGGCAGGAATTATTTATGGCTTTGATGGATTTCCAAAAGAGTGGGTGGATGAATTAAAGTCCAAAGATTTAATTGATGAGTGTTTATTTTAAAGCAATAAAAATTTTGAAACTTATAAGAGAATTAGAAAGTGAAATTAATATCCAAGAAATTTAATTTGAAAAGATTACAAGCAAAAAACTCCATGGAAGTGAACTGACCCCCAAAAGTTGGACTAACAAACCA
>NZ_KQ960205.1:0-54372 GCF_001553125.1 Peptoniphilus sp. DNF00840 | reverse complement strand
TTTGTTAGTCCAACTTTTGGGGGTCAGTTCATTTCCCTGGGTTTTTTTTAAATTTTTTATCTTGCAAGTTTTAGATATAAAACTTAAAGTATTAATTTTTTATATTTCATTAATAAGGAGACTTATATGAGTGAGAGGAATTATTTAAGAAAACATAAGGAAAGGCTTCCTGTGATTGCTATTTGTTATGATTTTGATAAGACACTGACACCAAATGAGATGCAGGCACAAGGCTACATTCAATCTTTGGGTTATGAAGCCAATGAATTTTGGAATAAATCAAATGGAATAGCAGAAGATAATGATATGGATGAGAACTTGTCTTATATGTATATGATGGTAAATGAGTTTAAGGATCATCATAAGTTAGATAGAAAAACTTTAGAGGCTTATGGAGCTGAAGTAAAATTGTTTTTAGGTGTTGATGATTGGTTTAGACGTATAAGAGAGTATGGATTAGAGAGGGGAGTTCTTGTAGAACATTATATAATTTCCTCTGGAATCAAAGAAATGATTGAAGGCACAGAGATTGCTAAAAAGGGTGAGTTTGAAAAAATTTATGCAAGTTCCTTTTATTTTGATGACAAGGGTATAGCAAGATGGCCAGCACAAGTTGTTAATTACACTAACAAAACTCAGTTTCTTTTTAGAATTCAGAAGGGAACTTTAGATATTAACGACCCAGGTATTAATGATTATTTTCCACCTGATGAGATAAGGGTTCCCTTCAGAAATATTGTTTATATTGGAGATAGTGATACTGACATCCCATGTATGAAATTAGTGAACACTTATGGGGGATTTTCTGTTGGAGTTTACAATCCAGCGCAAACTAAAGACAAGGTTTATAAGATGATCAAGGACAACAGAATTAAATATTTTGCTCCTGCAGACTATAGAGAAAACAAAGAGCTAGATCTTTTAATAAAAAATATTATAGAACGAACAGTCTTTAATGAAAAGTTAGAATCACGACACTACAATTGCTTTAAAGAAGCTATGGAATCTTAAAAAATTTTAATAATGTCAATACCTAATCTTAAAAAAGATTTAGATTATTCATAAAATCTTTGGGGTAAAATAGTAATAAGTGCAAAGGAGGTTAAATTGAAGAAACATAAAAATTTATTTTACAGTCTCCCACTTTTTATGTTTTTAATAAATTTTGTTTATGCAAAAGCTGAGGAGACAGGATCTTTAGAAAGTATTTTTTCTAAGGATTATGTCTTTTCTATTTTACTTATTGCGGCAATTGTAACAGCCGTTTTTGAAGTATTAACACCAGGCTTTGGTATATTTGGGATTATTTCAATAGCCAGCTTTTCTGCCTTTTTCTGGGGAGCTATAAAAATGGGAAATACCAATATTTTTGAAATCTCTCTATTTGTTATAGGCTTACTCTTATTAGGATTTGAAATAATGATACCAGGCTTTGGAGTTGCTGGAGTTAGTGGCATCATCGCAGTTTCTGCTGGTTTAGTCCTATCTATGAGGGACATATATTTTGCCCTATTTTCTCTAGCGCTTGCCCTAGTTATTGCATTAGTTCTTGGATACGGGTTAGTGAAAAGAGGAATTAAATCTGAAGCAATTAATAGGCTTAGACTTTTTAAAGAAAGTTCTAGCGACAAGGGTTATGTAAGTGTTAAAGCAGCAGAAGTTTCTCCAGGAGATGTATTAATAACAAAAACTCCCCTAAAGCCAACAGGTTATGCTATATTAGGAGATAGGAAGATAGAAGTAGTTTCAAATACTGGATTTATAGGAAAAGATGAATCAGTAGTTGTTGTTAAAATTAGCGGCGCAAGAGTTTACGTCGAAAATATATAGGAGGATTTATGTCATATTATCCAATTGGAAGTATTTTTATAATTGCAGTAATCATCATCGTAGTTTCCATGTTCTTGTCCTTCGTGCCTGTTGGACTATGGGTAACTGCATTTTTCTCTGGTGTTAAAATCAAAATATCAGAGCTTATTGGAATGAAACTTAGAAGAGTAAAACCTTCAAGAATTGTTAGACCAGCTATAAAGGCAACTAAGGCTGGACTTAATCTTGAAATATCTAGTCTTGAAGCCCACTACCTTGCAGGTGGTAATGTAAATACACTTGTAGATGCGCTAATAGCAGCACAAAGAGCAAATATACCCCTACAATTTGAAAGGGCAGCTGCCATTGATCTAGCAGGTAGAGATGTGCTTGAAGCAGTTCAAGTTTCAGTAAACCCTAAGGTAATTGAAACACCAAATATTTCTGCTGTTGCCCAAGACGGTATTGAAGTCATAGTTAAGGCAAAGGTAACTGTTAGAGCCAACATAGAAAGACTTGTTGGTGGTGCAGGAGAACAAACTATTATTGCAAGAGTTGGAGAAGGTATTGTAACAACAGTAGGTTCATCAAAAAGTTACAAGTCAGTACTAGAAAATCCTGATTCAATTTCAAGAGTTGTATTAGATAAGGGACTTGACTCAGGTACGGCCTACGAAATTTTATCAATTGATATAGCAGATGTGGACGTTGCAAGAAATATTGGTGCAAGATTGCAAACTGATCAAGCAGAGGCTGATAAGAGAATTTCTGAAGCTAAGGCATCAGAAAGACGCGCCATGGCTCTTGCTCGTGAACAAGAAATGAAGGCTGAAGTAGAAGCTATGAGGGCAAAGGTAGTAGAAGCAGAATCTCAAGTACCAATAGCAATGGCAGAAGCTTTAAAAAGTGGAAATCTTGGAGTATTTGATTATTATAAGATGCAAAATATAAACTCTGATACTGATATGAGAAAGTCAATTTCAAAAATCCCTGAAAAAAATCACAAAAAGGAAAATAAATAATGGGATCTATTTTTAGTTTAGTAATTGCAATTATATCTCTTATGCCAGCCATAATATTCATTGTAATTTTTAAAGTCCTTTTAACTATTCTTGACAGGGGCAAAAAGAAAATGACTGAGGATTTTTATGAAGCTGAGAGAAATAATTCAAATTCTAAAAATATTCATGGTGATGTGAAATCAGATTCAGAAAGTTTAATCGATGAAATCAAAAAAATAATCAAAGAAGAAAAAGAAAAAGAAAAAGAAAAAGATAAAAAGGAAACTTTAGGCAAAAGTTTTAAAGAAATCTTTAAAGAAGAAAAGGATAAATCTAAAAATAAAGTTAAAGAAAAAAGTGATAGAAAACTAATCAATAAAGATCCTATCCACACTCAAAAAGAACTTAAGAAAAATTCTTTGGAAAAGAAACCTTCACTTGATAAGGACTCAGGAAAATCAAAAGATGAGAATAACAAAGAGGTTTTGGAAGGATCCATTAATCTAGAAAAGATTCCCGAAAAGATTTTTGAAAGTGAATTCATAAAAGAATGTGAATCAGACAGGGTAATTTATGAAGATGAAGAGGACGAAAACTTTATTGATGCTTTTTTAAACTTTAATGAAGAAGACTTACCTAAAATTCAAATTTATAAAGAAATTTTTGATAAACCTTTAAGTCTAAGATAAATCAAGGCTTGCTTTCCATAATCTATGGAAAAGTAAGCCTTTTTATGGTATTATTAAAGTCACGTTTAAGGGGGTATATTTTTTGACTAAAATGGAAAAATCCATTGAAATTAATGATATAAACTTAATGTCAATTTTATTTGGCAAGCTAGATGAAAATATTGCTCTTATAGAAAAAGAACTTGGGCTTAGTATTAAATCCAAAGCAGACAAGATTTTTATAAGTGGGGAAGAAGATGTAGTTGAAGATGGGGCAGTTCTTTTAACAAACTTAGTTGAAACTGCTAGGCAACAAAATTCTTTAAGCCTATCAGATGTAAGATATGCGATTTCACTTATTAAAAATAATGAGAAGAGACCAGTAGCAGAGCTCTTAAAGGATACCTTGGTTTATACATCTATGGGCAAGCCTATAAGAGCTAAGACTCTTGGTCAAAAGAGATATATTGATAATATAAATAATAATGACATTGTTTTTGGAATCGGACCAGCTGGTACTGGAAAAACATACCTTGCTATGGCAGCGGCAGTTCGTGCCCTTAAGGCAAAGGAAGTTAACAGAATTATTTTGACAAGGCCTGCTGTAGAAGCTGGAGAAAACTTGGGTTTCCTTCCTGGAGATTTACAAAATAAAGTAGATCCTTATTTAAGGCCCCTTTATGATGCATTGTTCGAGATACTTGGACACGACACCTATAACAATTTATTTGAAAAGGGACTTATTGAGGTTGCACCACTTGCTTATATGAGGGGTAGAACTCTTGATTCAGCCTTTGTTATCCTGGATGAGGCACAAAATACAACTAATGAGCAAATGAAGATGTTTTTAACAAGACTTGGATATGGGTCTAAGGCTATTGTCACTGGCGATGTTACACAAATAGACCTACCAAGAGGGAAACAATCTGGATTAAAAACTGTGTTGAAAATTCTTGATGGAGTAAAGGGAATTGGGATAACTTATCTCAATAAAAATGATATTGTTCGTCATGCCCTTGTTCAAAGGATAATAGATGCTTATGAAAAATACGAAAAGACAAATGATAAGGCCAAAAAGGTAATTGAGGCTAAGAAGTCAAAGAACTGGAGAAAGTAATGGAAGTTTATTACGATGACAGACAAGATGATATAGAAATAACTGATGAAATAAAATCTTTAGTTGAAAAATCTATTGCTTCTGTTTTAAAAGTTGAAGGTCTTGATGATGAAGTTGAAGTATCTGTTTCCTTTGTTGGAGATGAAGAAATTAAAAATTTAAACAGGGATTACAGGGGAGTAGATAAATCTACAGATGTTTTATCTTTTCCTATGGATGATGAATTTATTATAGACAAGAGGATTCTTGGAGATGTTATAATAAATACAAGAAGAGTAATGGAGCAAGCAGAGGAGCTTGGTCATTCTCATGAGAGAGAACTTTCTTATTTAACAGTACACAGTATTCTCCATCTTTTAGGATACGACCACATGGAAGAAGAAGACAAAAGAGAAATGAGAGAAAGAGAAAAGTTAGCCATGAAGGAACTTGAAATTTATAGGTGATTTTATGAAAAAAGGACGCTTTATTTCATCATTTAATTACGCAGTCCAGGGAATTATTTCTGTTTTAAAGACTGAGAGAAATATGAAGTTTCATTATCTTGCTGCTCTCGGAGTTATAATTTTATCACTTTTCTTTGATATATCATCTACAGAATTTCTATTAATGTTATTTGCCATTACACTAGTTGTATTTGCAGAAATGATTAACACTGCAATAGAGAGAACTGTAGATTTAGTAGTACAGGAATATAACCCTATTGCAAAGTATATAAAGGACATATCGGCTGGAGCAGTTTTAATTACGGCGTTAAATGCTGCCGTTGTAGCTTATTTAGTATTTTATGACAAGTTTGCATCCTTTGGAGACTTGCTTTTATTTAAGATAAAAAATATGCCAAATCACTTGGCCTTTGTATCCTTGCTAATAATTATCATAGCAACAGTTGGAGCCAAGCTTATAATGGCTAAGAAAAGTGGAGGCACTTATTTTCAAGGAGGAGGCCTAAGTGGACACTCTGCAATTTCTTTTTGTGCAGCGACAATTATAACTATGATAGCAGAAAACTCTCTTGTTACACTTTGCTCCTTCGGACTGGCCTTTCTCGTTGCAGAAAGTCGTGTTGAAGGAAAAATTCATAAGGTTTCTGAAGTTGTCGTTGGAGCAATCTTGGGAGTTTGCGTTGCAATATTTGTATTTAAGGTAGTTGGTTAAAATGGAATATAAAAAATTGATTGAACTTGCACTTGATGCAAGAGATAATATGACATATACGCCTTACTCACACTTTAATGTGGGGTGTGCAGTTGAGATGGAAGATGGATCAGTTTATGCTGGCGGCAACATTGAAATAGCTTCTTATTCTCCAACTAATTGTGCAGAGAGAACTGCAATATTTAAAGCAGTATCTGAAGGTAAGAGAGAAATTAAAAAGATAGCTATAGTTGGGGACAGTGATTATACATTCCCTTGTGGAGTTTGTAGACAGGTTATTCGTGAATTTTCAAAAAATCCAGAAATAATAATAGCAAATTCTACTGAAGACTATAAAATATTTGGAATGGAGGAAATTTTGCCTCATTCCTTTGGTCCAGAAGACCTAGATGGAGATGAAAATGATAGATAAAATTTTTAAATCGGGCTATGTATCAGTAATAGGGAGGCCCAATGTTGGAAAGTCTACCTTATTAAATGCAATAATTGGAGAGAAAATTTCAGCTATTTCTTCAAAACCCCAAACAACCAGGCAAAATATTACCTTTATCCATACAGATGAAGATGCACAAATAATATTTTTAGATACACCTGGAATACAAAAACCAAAAAATAAGTTGGGAGAGTTTATGCTAACTGAATCAAAAGAGGGTATAGAAGATTCAGATGTGATTACCTATATAGTTGACACTTCAAAAAAAATTGGTAGAGCTGAAAGATCAATTATAGATATCTTAAAAGAATACAAGGGGAAGCTACCTATTATACTTTTAATAAATAAGGTTGATACAATAAGAAAAGATGAACTCTTAGAAATTATTTCAATGTACGCAGAAGAAGAAATTTTTGACGAAATAATTCCTATTTCTGCTATGAAAAATAATGGAGTAGATATTTACTTAGTAAGTCTTAAAAAGTATTTAAAAGCAGGACCGATGTACTATCCAGAAGACATGATTACTGACAAAAATGAGAGATTTATTGTCGCAGAAATCATAAGAGAAAAAGGACTTATGTACTTAAATGAAGAAGTTCCCCATGGTCTTGCAATCTCAATTGAAAAATTCAAAAAAAGAGAAGATAAAAATATGTATGATATTGATGCAAACATCTATGTTGAAAGGGATACTCACAAGGGAATTCTTATTGGAAAAAATGGTTCTATGCTAAAGAGAATTGGGACCGAAGCAAGAGAAGACGCTGAGAGACTTTTAGATGCCAAGGTAAATCTTCAAATTTGGGTTAAGGTTGAGAAAAACTGGAGAGACAGAGATAATTTGGTAAAGAGATTTGGTTACGACAAATAATTACACTCTAGGCATAGTTATAAATGAAATGGAATTTGGTGAATCTTCTAAGATAATTAAGGTTTTCACCAAGGAGTATGGGAAGATTTCCATTATGGTAAAGGGAGCTATGAGCCCTAAGTCCAGAAATTTAAGTGTTTCACAAATATTTGGTCTAAATGAATATCTCTTAAAAAAGGGACAAAGTTTTTTCTATATTAGTGATTCAAAAATCTTAGAGTCAAACTTTAAAATTAGGGAAAATTACGATAATCTAATTTATGCATCCCTATTATTAGAGATTATAGATAAATCATCTATAAGTGGTGAGGCTAACAAAAAAGCCTTTGATCTCTTAAGAAAAACCTTAAAATTTTTTAATTTTACCACAGATCCCATAGGACTTGCTCTTGCCTTTGAATTAAAATATCTTAGCTTTATAGGTTATAGACCAAAACTTGATATTAATGAAAAATCTTACTTTTCTATTAGGGAAGGAATAATTGATTTTCAAGATCCTTATTCTTTTTCACTAACAAGAAGAGATTTGCATTTTTTAAATTCAATTCTTTATGGCAAGCTTGAAGAATTAGAAAACATAGAAGATTTTGAAAAAAGCAGAAAAAAATACCTGCATAATATTATAATAAAGTATATAAAATACAATTTAGATATAAGCAGTTTTAAGTCTGACAAGCTGTTTAATTAAGGAGGAAAAAATGTATTTCCAAGATTTAATAATGACATTGGAAAATTATTGGAAGGAAAAGGGAGCAATAATTATGCAACCTTACGACATTGAAAAAGGTGCGGGAACAATGAATCCTAATACATTCCTAAGGTCTCTTGGACCTGAAGAATGGAAGGTAGTTTACGTTGAACCTTCAAGAAGACCAGCAGATGGTAGATATGGTGAAAATCCAAATAGGCTTTACCAACATCACCAATTGCAAGTTATTTTAAAACCATCTCCAGAAGATGTTCAACAACTTTATCTAGATTCTCTTTTTGCAATTGGAATCGATCCAAAAAAACACGATATTAGATTTGTTGAAGACAATTGGGAGTCTCCTACACTTGGCGCGTGGGGTCTTGGTTGGGAAGTCTGGCTTGATGGAATGGAAGTAACACAATTCACTTATTTCCAACAAGTAGGTGGAGTAAACCTTGATCTTGAAAGTGCAGAGCTTACTTATGGACTTGAAAGAATTGCTATGTATCTTCAAAATGTTGAGTCAGTATATGACATTCAATACAATGAAAATATAACTTACGGAGAAGTATTTAAGAGAAATGAATATGAACACTCTAAATATGCCTTTGAAACAGCTGATATTGATATGTTGAGAAAACTTTTTGATATGTATGAAGCTGAAGCACAAAGAACTATAGATGAAGATATTGTTATAGATGCCTATGACTACACTCTTAAGTGTTCGCATGCCTTTAACTTATTAGACGCTAGAGGAGCTCTTTCTGTTTCTGAAAGGACAAGTTACATTCAAAGGGTTAGAAACCTTGCTAGAATTGTAGCAAAAACTCATTTAAAACACAGGGAAGAAATGAATTATCCCCTTCTAAATAGAGGTGAAATAAATGAATAATTACTTACTTGAAATTGGAGTTGAAGAGTTACCATCAAGATTTGTCAACATGGCAATAGAACAACTCAAAGAAAAATCACAAAAGTTATTAGATGAAAATGAACTTGGATTTGAAGATGTGAAAGTTTATGCAACTCCAAGAAGGCTTAGTCTTATTATTGAAGGACTAGATGAAAAGCAAAGGGATATTACGAAGGAAGTAAAGGGACCTGCCCTTAAAATCGCTTATGATGATGAAAAAAATCCTACAAAACCTCTTTTAGGCTTTATGAATTCACAAAAAATCACTGAAGAAGATATTGTCATTAAAGAAGTTAAGGGTACTGACTATGTATTTGCTCACATTTCATCAATAGGTAGAGACTCTGCAGAAATTTTAAAAGAAATAATTCCTGGTCTTATTAAAGATATAAATTTTCCTAAGAATATGCGTTGGGGAGGAAAAAATATTAGATTTGCCAGACCAATAAGATGGGTTGTTTCACTTTTAAATGATAAGATTGTTGAATTTGATTTTGAAGGAATTCAAGTTAGCAACATAACAAAGGGCCACAGGTTTTTAGGTTCATCAGAAATAAAAATTGACAAGGTAGAAAATTACGAAAAATTGCTTAAAGACAACTATGTAATACTAGATCAAAATAAGAGACGTGAAATTATTAAATATGAATCTACTAAGATTGCAAAATCATTAGGTGGAGAAATTCATGATAATGAAGATTTACTAGAAGAACTTACTTACATTGTTGAGTATCCTACCCCAATTAAGGGAAGCATCAAGGAAAAATACTTAAGCCTTCCAAAGGAAGTTGTAACAACAACTATGATTGATCACTTGAGATTTACACCAATTTATGCTCAAGATGGAGGACTTTTACCATACTTTATTACTGTAAGGAATGGTACAAGGGATTACGAAGATATAGTTATTGCAGGAAATGAAAAAGTTCTTGGAGCAAGACTAGAAGATGCTAAATTCTTCTATGATGATGATATTTCAAAACCTCTTGAAGATTATGTTGAAAATCTAAATGGAGTTCTTTTCCACGATAAGTTAGGAACAATGCTTGAAAAAGAAAAAAGGGATGGTGTAGTTGCAAATAAGATAGCAGAATCTCTTTCCTTTGCAGATGAAGCTATTGATGCAATAAAAAGGGTAGCCCACCTCTCAAAAGCAGACTTAACCACAAAAATGGTAATTGAGTTTACAGAACTGCAAGGTGTAATTGGTGAAATTTACGCTTTAAAGTCTGGAGAAAAAGAAATTGTTGCAACTGCAATAAGAGAACAATATTTACCTAAGTTTGCAGGGGATAAACTTCCAGAATCAAGTGTTGGTTCAATATTCTCTCTTGCAGATAAAATTGATACTATTGCTGGACTTTTTGCTATTGGAGAAATTCCTACTGGTTCAGCAGACCCATTTGCACTTAGAAGGTCTGCCATAGGTATAATAAATATTATTAGAAATAATTCTTGGAAGTTTGATTTAGACGAAGCTGTGGAAACAAGTTTATATGAATATATTAATGATCTTGGTCTAACATTTAACCATGAGGAAGTTATTTCTAATGTAAGAGATTTCTTCTTTGGAAGAATTAAGACTATGCTTCAAGATGAAGGTATAAGATACGATATTATTGATTCTGTTTTAATTCCTGAAAGTGAAATCCATAATATCTTTGATAAAGCTAAAGAATTAAATGAATGGTTTAAGGAAGATAGAAGCAAGTTTGTTGATGCCTATAATAGAATTAATAACTTGACTAAGAATGTTGATTTACTTGAAGTAAATGAAGATTTATTTGAGGAAGAAGCAGAAAAAGATTTATACAAAAAATTTGTAGAAATTGATGGTAGCTTTAAGGAAGCCCTAGCAGAAGAAAATTACATGGATGCTATGGACTTATTAAATGACCTTGTACCATCAATTGATAAATTCTTTGATAATGTTATGGTAATGGTTGATGACGATAAGATTAGAGAAAATAGACTTGGACTAATCAATAGGATTGAGGAAAATATTCAAAATATATTAAAAATCGAAAATATTGTAGAATAGGTCGGTGAGTAAATGAAATTCAGCGATAGGCAGACTGAAATAATTGAAATTGTAAAAGAAAAGGGACCTATTACTGGCGATGATATTGCAGAAATTCTTGGGCTATCAAGGGCTACAATAAGATCAGACCTTTCTGTTCTCACTATGATTAATATATTAGGGGCACGACCAAAATTTGGATATTTTTATACAGGTAAATCTATTTTTTCTCAATTGTCAAAAGATCTTAAAAGTTTAAATGTTAAAGACTATATGTCACTTCCTTTTTCTTGTGATCAAAAGACTTCTGTGTATGATGTAGTAGTAGACCTTTTTATGGAAGACCTATCTTCTATGTTTATTACGGAAGGTGGTTATCTTGCTGGAATCGTATCTAGAAAAGATTTAATTAGGTTTATGATAGGGGATGCTGATATAAAAAAGACTCCTGTCAGTGTAATTATGACAAGGATGCCTAATGTTTTTTATGTGAACATTGAAGATAGTGTCTATAAGGCTGCCAATTTAATTGTGACAAAGGGTATTGACTCCCTTCCTGTTGTTAAAGTAAAAAATGAAAAGGATCTTGAGGTTGTAGGTAGATTTACAAAGACCAATGTTACAAGGCTTTTTGTAGATGTATGCGACCAAGAGATCGTATAGGAGGAGAAATGAATAAAGACGATAATCAACTCACTATTTTTGTAATTTCTGATTCAATTGGAGAAACTGGAGAGTTAATTGCAAAATCATCTGCAAGACAATTTGAAAAAGAGAATTATGAGATTATTAGATATCCTTACCACAATAGTATTGAACAAATAAAACCAGTGCTGGAAAAGGCATCTGAAATCAAAAATAGTCTTATTGTTTATACAAATGTTGTTAAAGAAACTAGAGATTTTATTGAAGAAAAAACTCATGAGTTAAAGCTTCACACAGTCGATGTTATGGGTGAGCCACTACTTCAAATACAAGATATTTTAGGCTATGAACCTCTAAGAGAACCTGGTCTTATAAGAAGGCTTGACGAAAATTATTTCAAGAAAGTTGAGTGTGTTGAGTTTGCAGTTAAATACGATGACGGTAAAGATCCTCGTGGTGCAAAAAAAGCCGACATCTGTCTAGTTGGAATTTCGAGAACTTCAAAGACACCTCTCTCTATGTATCTTGCAAATAAATTATATAAAGTGGCAAATATTCCTCTAGTTCCAGAAGTTCCTGTGCCAAGAGAAGTATATGAAAAAGATGTAGACAAGATAATTGGTCTTACAGCTAATCCAGAAAAGATTATTTCTGTTAGAGAACAAAGGTTAAAGTCTCTTGGGCTAACTTCTGGTGCGAAGTATGCAAATTACGATAGGATAAGAGAAGAATTAAATTATTCAAAACAAGTTATGGAAGAGCTTGGATGTTTTGTTATAGATGTATCTGACAAGGCAATAGAAGAAACAGCAGAAATTATTATTAACCACATGGAATCCAGGAAGTGATTAGATGAATCTTCGAGTTGAGAGAGAAAAACTTGAACATAAAATGTTATTTGAATATGCCACTTTTGCAGATTCAACTTTGGGGAGAAAAACGGAAGAAGAAAAATGTAATCTTAGGACTGACTTTCAAAGAGATAGGGATAGGATAATTCACTCAAAGAGTTTTAGAAGGCTAAAACATAAGACTCAAGTCTTTATTTCTCCTGAAGGAGATCATTTTAGGACGAGACTCACTCACACTCTAGAAGTTAGTCAAATAGGCAGGACAATAGCAAGAGCTTTGAGGTTGAATGAAGACCTAGTAGAGGCTATTGCTCTTGGTCATGATCTTGGTCACACCCCTTTTGGGCATTCAGGTGAAGCTGTTTTAAATGAATTAAAGTCATCTGGTTTTATTCATGGAGAGCAGTCTTTAAAGGTAGTAGACTTTTTGGAAAGATCTGATAAAAGAATTGGATTGAATTTAACAGATGAAGTTCGTGATGGTATAGTAAATCATTCAGGCAGTGGAAATGCAAAAACCCTTGAAGGAAAAATTATTAAGTTTGCAGATAGGATTGCCTATATAAATCACGATATTGACGATGCCATTAGGGCAGGTATTATTTCTGAAGCTTCATTACCTAAGGAGTTGACAAAAGTCCTTGGCAATACTTCTTCGCAAAGAATTAACAAAATGATTAATGCCTTAGTGGAAAACTCTTATGGCAAAGCAATTGTTGAAATGGAAGAGGAAGTTTATGAAGCTACAATGGAACTTAGACAGTATATGTTTAAGAATGTTTATATGGATTCTGTAGTAAAGAGTGAAGAAATAAAAATTAAGAGGTTATTAACAGAACTTTATAATTTTTATATGGAAGATTTAAGCAGGATTCCAGAAAACCACTTAAGTCTTTATGATGATAGAACTCACAATAATGAAGATATTGTGTCAGATTATATTGCAGGTATGACTGACACTTATGCTAAAAAACAGCTAAAAAATATTTTTATACCGAAGGGATGGAGCATTTAATTGTATGTAATAAATGACAATGTTCTTGATGAGATTAGAGATAGGGCAGATATTGTTGATTTAATTGGAGAGTATGTTGACCTTAAAAGGTCAGGATCCAATTATATGGGACTCTGCCCTTTTCATTCTGAAAAAACGCCCTCTTTTTCTGTTTCGCCTTCCAAAGGAATTTTTAAATGCTTTGGATGTGGAGTAGGTGGAGATGTAATTACCTTTGTAATGAAGAGAGAAAATCTTAGTTTCCCTGAGGCTGTAGAATTTTTAGCAGACAAGTATAGTGTTAGACTAGAAGTTTATAAAGATGAAAATAAAGAAGCCCGCGACAAAAGAGATAGATTATATGAAATTAATAGGGAAGCTGGACTTCACTTTTTAAAAAATTATCAGGCATCACAAAAAACGCAATTATATTTAAAAAATAGGATGTTGAATGATAAGACTATAAGGTCTTATGGAATTGGATACTCAAAAGATTCATGGACAGATCTCTACGATCACTTGACAAAATTGGGTTACAATGAAGATGAGCTTTTAGAACTTAATCTAATTTCAAAAAGTAAAAATGGCAACTATATAGATAGATTTCGAGATAGAGTTATGTTTCCAATAATCAATAGGAATAATAGGATAATAGGTTTTGGAGCAAGGGCTTTTGGAGATGAAAAACCAAAGTACTTAAACTCAAGAGAAACTCCAATATTTCACAAGGGAAATAATGTTTTTAATATGAATATTATTTCAAGAGAATCCACTAGAGAAAGAATAATCTTGGTAGAGGGCTACATGGATGTTATTTCTCTTTATAATAGTGGTATAAATTATAGTGTAGCAAGTCTTGGTACGTCACTCACTATAGACCAGGCCAATATTATAAAGAAAATGGCAAAGGATATTTACATTTGTTATGACAGTGACAATGCAGGTATTAATGCGACTTCAAGAGCTATAGATATATTTTTAGAAGCCTCTGTAAAACCAAAAATAATAGAACTTGAGGGCGGTCTTGATCCCGATGATTTTATTAAAAAATATGGAATGGAAGGCTTTGAAAATAAAATAAAGTCTGCCATTTCTTATATTGAATTTAAAATAAAAAAGCTCAAAGAAAATTTTAATTTAGAAGATAGTGAAGGGCTTAGCAATTTTACTATTGAATCAGCTAAGATTCTTTCAAGTATCATCAATCCTATTGAAAGAGATATTTTTGTAAAAGACTTTTCGAGAAAGTATAATATTTCCTTTGCAGCAATTGAAAATTATATTAATTATTTAAATAGAAATAAGCTAAAGGAAACGAAAAGAGAAAAATTGAAGGTAAAGAAAAATACAAATGTTGTGAAATCTAACAAGGCTAGAGCACAAGAGGAATTATTATCTTATTCTTTACTAGACAATGACATTTACAAGTATATCAAGAATAAAATTGAGGTTTTTTATTTTACAAATGCAATGACAAGGGCAGTATTCGAAGAGATACCTAGGCTTTATAAAGAAGAGATGGAAGTTAAGGACTTTCTATCACTTTTAGAGTCCAACAGACTTGTAGATATAGAATTTGTTGGGAATATACTTAGTATTATTAGTGAAATTCATGTTGATGACAAGATAGTTGATGAATTAATAAGAACTATTGAGGGAAATTATCTCCGAGATCGAAAAAACAAAATTCTCGAAAATATCGAAAAACTTCAAGGCGAAGAGAATAAAAATCTTCTACTCGAGGCTTTAAAAGAATTGCAAGAAATTAATTTGAAGCTAAACGAGTTGAAAGAGGAGGGCAAGTATGAGTGAAAATGTAAAAAACAATGAATCAATAGAGGAAATAAAGGACCAGCTCTTAAAGGATGGTAAAAAGGATGGTAAACTTACCTATGAAGAAATAGGTGATGCCTTCGAAAAATATGAAATTGATTCTGATGATATAGATGAACTATACAAGGTCTTTGAAAAAGAAGGCATTAATTTAGTTGATAAAAAAGATTCAAAAGATGATGACGATGAGGTAGATGTTACTAAAGAGGATTTATCTGTTCCTAAGGGTGTTACAGTAGACGACCCTGTAAGAATGTATCTTAAAGAAATCGGAAAAATTTCTCTTCTAACTGCTGAAGAAGAAGTTGAAATAGCAAAAAGAATGGAAGAAGGCGACGAATTGGCTAAGAAGGAACTTGCAGAAGCCAATTTAAGACTTGTAGTTTCTATTGCTAAGAGATATGTTGGTAGGGGTATGAGCTTCTTGGATTTAATTCAAGAAGGTAACCTTGGACTTATGAAGGCGGTAGATAAGTTTGACTACACAAAGGGTTTTAAGTTTTCAACATATGCTACTTGGTGGATTAGACAAGCTATTACAAGAGCCATTGCAGATCAAGCAAGAACTATTAGGATACCAGTTCACATGGTAGAAACTATAAATAAGCTTGTAAGAGTTCAAAGACAATTAGTGCAAGATCTGGGACGTGATCCTCTTCCAGAAGAAATTGCAGCTGAAATGAATTTAGATGTTGAAAGAGTTCGTGAAATTCAAAAGATTGCTCAAGAACCAGTTTCACTAGAAACTCCAATTGGCGAAGAAGAAGACTCCCACTTGGGAGACTTTATACCAGATGATGAAATTCTTTCTCCACAAGATGCTGCTACCTTTACTCTTTTAAAAGAACAACTTAACACGGTGTTAGAAACTTTAACTGATAGGGAAAAGAAAGTTCTAACACTTAGGTTTGGACTTGATGATGGTAGAGCTAGGACACTTGAAGAAGTTGGAAAAGAGTTTGATGTTACTCGTGAAAGAATTAGACAGATTGAGGCGAAGGCTCTTAGAAAGCTTCGTCATCCATCAAGGTCAAAGAAATTAAAGGATTATTTAGAATGATAAAATTATCAAAGAGGCTTAATAAAATTGCAGAACTTGTTGATTTTGGAGCTTCGGTAATTGATGTGGGCACAGATCATGGATATGTGCCCAATTTTTTATGCGAAAATAAAATCTCAAGGGACGTTATTGCAACAGATATTTCAAAAAATTCTCTGGAAAAATCTATAGAACTCACAAGAGAATTAGGGAACGAGAAAGAAATTAGAAACATTTTGGCAAATGGAATTGTAAATGAAGAGAGGGACAATATAATTATTGCAGGTCTTGGTGGAATTCAAATTGCTGAGATAATCGCTAGGTCCATTGACATTGCAAAGTCTTCAAAAAAATTAATTTTGCAGCCCATGCAAAAGACTAACATCTTGCGTCGTGAATTAAATAATATGGGTTTTGAAATTTTTGATGAAGAAATTATCTATGAAGATGAAAGATACTTTGAGATAATACTTGCTAAATTTTTAAACTATAAAAATGAGGACTTAAAAGAAGAGGACTTTTATTTTTCAAAAAAATTAATTGAAAAGAAAGATAAGACTTATCTTGAATATCTTAAGGAGAAAAAAGATTATTTAAGGTTTATTATAAAAAGCTTTGATCCAAATAGCCAAAGGTCAAAGAAGAGGAATCAAGAATTAAATAGTTTACTAAAAAAAGTGGAGGAGGCAATTGATGAAATATCCAGTTGAGGAAATAAAAAATTTTATGGAAGCTTGGGCAAAAAATGAATACCAACTTTCTTGGGACAACTCTGGTAGTCAAATTGAACTTAAAGAAGAAACTGGAGCAGTAGTTCTCGCTATGGATGTAACAGATAAAGTTGTAGACAAGGCTCTAGAGATGGATGCAAAATTAATTATAAGCCACCACCCAATGTTTTTCACTGGCTCAAAAAATATCGTTGAAGGAACTTATCTTGGCGACAAGATAATAAGACTCATAAAAAATAATATTTCTGTTTTTTCTTATCACACTTCAATGGATATAGCTGAGGATGGAGTTAATGATACTTTATTTGAGAAATTATATTTAAAGAATAAGTCTGTATTAACTTATGAAGAAGACAAACCGATGGGTCTTATTGGTGAATTTGAAACAGAATTGCCGCTTAAAGATTTAGACAAGTTCTTAAAAGATAAACTACAAGTTAGTAAAATTAAATATTATGGAAGAGAAGAAAAAAGTATTAAAAAAGTTGCAATCCTTGGAGGAAGTGGATCAGACTTTATTAGTCAGGCTAAGGAGGCAGGAGTAGATGCCTACATTACTTCTGATATCAAGTACCATGACGGACAAAGAGCCTATGAAGACGATTTAATTTTAATAGATGTGGGACATTTTTTTTCTGAAAGAATAATTCTTCCAAAGATTAAGAAGAAGCTTGAAGAAAATTTTAAAGATCTAAGTTTTTATATCCAAGAGACATCAAGCTTTGAGCTTGATATTTAAGGACTTAAGTGGTAAGATTATCTGGTAAGTAAATTGGTCAACTGCACATATGTGAGGAAAGTCCGCGCTCCACAGAGCAGGGATGCTGGCTAACGGCCAGTGGGGGTGACCCCAAGGCTAGTGCAACAGAAATATACCGCCCTAGGGTAAGGTTGGAAAGGCGAGGTAAGAGCTCACCAGGTCATTAGTGATAATGATGCTATGTAAACCCCATTCGGAGCAAAACCAAATAGGAATAACAGATGTTGCTCGCATCTGCCGGTAGGTAGGTTGCTAGAAATTATAGGTAACTATAATTCAAGATTGATAGTTGACAAAACAGAACGCGGCTTATAGATTTGCTTACTACATACAAATAAATACAAATTTAAACAAAAGTTACAAAAAAGTTAAAATTATTTTAACAATTTTGTAACTTTTTGTTGTTTTTCTGTAATTACTTTGTTATACTTAAACAGTAACCAAAATAGTACGAATATAATTATTATAAAAATACAAAGTATAGGAGTTGTTAGTATTGGTTTCCTTAAAAAATAAATTGCCACTAGGACTATTTGCACTATGTGCAGTTTCAATAGTGGGCATGAAAGATACAGGGGTATTTATTAACGAACATGTACAGAAGACATACAGTGGCAATGAAATAGACTTTTCTATTGGAGAAAAAGTTGAAGTTCTTGAAAGGAAGGGTAATGACTACTTTGTTCAAAAGGGCAAGGCTAAGGTTACTATTCCACAAGATAAATTATTACTTACAGAAGTTAAAGTTCCAACATATAAGGTTATAAAGGCTAGTCCAATCTTAGACGATAATGGCAAAATTATAAGAAGCTTATTTATCGATGAATATGTAATTGGAGTTTCAGCTAGTAACGACAAAGTTAAGGTTAAATGTAACGATGGAACTGTTGGTAATGTAGATGTAAAAGCACTTAAAAAGATTGCTGATAAAAGAAATAATGTAACTAATGTTGAAGTTAGAAATAAAACAGTAGCTACAAATCAAAATGGAAAGAAATTAAATCTAAATAAGAAACAAGTTGTAAATGTTGTTGACTTTGTAGAAGGCTTCTTCATTATTGAAGACAACGGATCTAACTACAATGTTCCAGCTAAGGATCTTAATATTGCTTCTGGCAATAAGATAGATAGATCTTTAGACAATAATGAAGCAACCATTGTATCTAATGACGAAAAAGAAATTCAAGAAGTTATAAAAAATAAAGAAGCTATAAAAGTTAACTTCGCTGCAAAGAAAGTTGCAGGACCAAATGCATCAATAGCAAATAAGGTTATCTCTTCTGCAGAAAGCAAACTTGGATCTACATATGTATATGGAGATACTGGTAAGGCAGGATTTGACTGTTCAGGTCTTGTTTATTCAATTTATAATGACGAGCTTGGTATTTCAATTCCAAGATCTTCTAGATCACAATCAACTTTTGGAAAACAAGTTGATAAATCAGACTTACAAGAAGGAGATTTAGTATTCTTTAACACAACAGGTAATGGCGTTAGTCACGTTGGTATTTATGTTGGCGATGGAAAATTCATCCACGCTTCATCAGGACAAGGAAAAGTTATGACTTCTTCTTTATCTGAGGCATACTACCAAGACAGATATGTAAACGCAACACGTATATTATAATTAAATTTTAAATTAAGAGCCTATCGGCTCTTTTTTTTATATGGATTTTTGGAAAAGAAGACTTTGTTTTATGGATACCTTTGTGGCAATAAATACTTGAAGCCAAATTCACAAATAAATTATAATCAAAACAAATTTATTTTTCATAAATAATTAAAGCAAAATTTTACTATATTTATTAGAATTCAATGGTAAAATGTTAAGAGTAATATTGTTAAAACAAATTTTATAAGGAGGAGAAATGAAAAAAAATAATTTTTTTAATTCTTTGGTTTTTAAACTAATATTAGGAATTATTATAGGAATATTTGTTGGTAGAATTTCCAACGAAGGAGCGATTGTTGCCATTGATTCAGTTAAAAGAGTTATCGGTGATTTAATAGGCTACATAGTACCCCTAATTATTTTAGGATTTATTACTCCAGCTATAGTTTCCTTAAAGGAAAGTGCAGGTAAAATTCTAAGCGTTACACTTATAATTTGTTACTTGTCTACTGTTGGAGCTGCCACAATGTCATTCTTGGCAGGAAGAGCAATTATACCAAAGCTTAATATAGCTTCAAATGTAGATGCGGGTAATGCTATACCAGAATCCATATTTAAACTATCTATTGATCCTATTATGCCTGTTATGACAGCTCTTGTGACTTCAATACTATTTGGGATAGCAGTTATTGTTACAAATTCTGAAACATGGGAGAAAATGCTTATTGAATTAAATAAGATTGTCCTATCAATAGTAAACAATGTTGTTATAAGAATTCTACCAGTTTATATAGCAACTACTTTTGCAGTTTTATCTTACGAGGGTGTAATTATTTCTGAGTTGCCTGTATTCTTGAAGATAATCATAATTGTAATTGTGGGTCACTTTATCTGGATGACTGTTATGTATTCTCTTGCAGGTTTAATTTCAAAAACAAATCCTAAAGAGGTTTTCAAACACTACTTACCAGCTTACTTAACAGCAGTAGGAACTATGTCATCTGCCGCAACTCTTCCAGTTGCAATTGAATGTGCTAGAAAATCTTCTATACTTGATCCAAAGATAAGGGACTTTGGGATTCCACTATGTTCCAACACCCACCTTTGTGGATCAGTTTTGACAGAAGTATTCTTTGTAATGACAGTTTCTAAAATTTTAACAGGTCAGCTTCCGGAGACAGCTAATATGATAGTTTTCATACTTTTACTAGGAATCTTTGCCATAGCAGCTCCAGGAGTGCCTGGAGGAACAGTTGTAGCATCTCTCGGTTTAATAACATCAGTCCTAGGATTTAACGACACAGGAACAGCACTTATGCTTTCTATATTTGCATTGCAAGATAGCTTTGGTACTGCTTGCAACGTAACATCTGATGGAGCAGTTGTATTAATGGTAACAGGTATTTTTAATAAGGTACCTGGAAAAAATAAAGAAAGTATGAAGAATTAACGAATTGAAAAAGATTCAAGGCCAGGCTAATTTATAAGCCTGGTTTTTTATATAGCCTATTACTTAGTTAAAATAATAAGATAAACTCCTTAAATAACACTTCTTGAAATTCTAATATTTATTAAGTAGTGTCTTATAAAAATTAATTTTGTAAATTAATTATAAATTGACCCTCTTGATGATGAGAATAATTTAGCAGATATTACTTTTAAAAATTTCCCCCTTCAAATTTCCTTAAAAATAAATAGAATTATTTGGTATTGTTTAGAATTGTATTTTTAAAAATAACCAATACAAAGCTGCAAAAATAGTAACTTTTATAAAGTTATTAATTAAATACATATATTTACAAAAAATTATAATAATTTATATAAAAATTTCCTTTAAAAATATATTAGAATGAAGTCAATTGATAAGAGATATCAAAAATAATTTTGGAGGGAATAAAAATGAAAAAAGTAAATGTAATATACTGGTCAGGAACAGGTAACACAGAAAGAATGGCAGAAGCTCTAGTTAGGGGTGCTGAAGGCGAAGGTGCTGATGTTAAACTAATTCAAGTTGGATCTGCTACTGAAGATGATGTAAAAGATGTTGATAGACTAGCCTTTGGATGTCCTGCAATGGGATCTGAAGAATTAGAAGAAACTGAAATGAGACCTTTCATGGATAAGGTTAATCCTCTTCTATCTGGCAAAAATGTAGTTTTATTCGGATCTTACGAATGGGCAGATGGAGAATGGATGAGACTTTGGCAAGAAGAAGTTGAAGGAACTGGTGCAAAATTACTTGCTGATGGTTTCGCAGCTTATGACGACCCTGATCAAGATGCTTTAGAAGAATGTGAAGCTTTAGGAAGGGATCTTGCGAGGTCATAATGTATGATAAAGTTCTAATCGAATTTTTATCTTACATCAATAACTTTAAGGACTTTGATTATATCTTGGCTCTTATTAAGTCTACAGTTGCACCAACTAATAACAACTTGAAGCTTGGAACCATGATGAATCTAAGAAATGCCAAAAGGCCCTTAAAGGATTATTGGATGAAGAACAAATTTATATTAAAAGATGCCTTGGGACTTGATTTTTATGAGTTAAAAGAGGGAGAGGACTTTGTCTTAGTTTATTTTTTTAAAAATGATAGACTTGAAAAGAAACTTTCTCAAGTTAAGATTAAGGACTTTTTAAATTCTCATGGTTATGAATCTTGTCTTACCACAGGCGACTACTTAAATTTATTGAGGGTTAGATTTGCTGAAACTTGTCCAGATGAAATCGGAGTGTTTTTAGGTTACCCCCTAAAAGATGTAATAGACTTCAAACATAGGGACAAAAAGATATGCAAGTGCACAGGTTATTGGAAGTGCTTTAATAATGAAAAATCTTCCCTTGAAGCCTTTAAAAGGTTTGATGAAGTAAAGGTTATTGAAATGAAAAATATTTTACAAAGCCTTTATTAATTTGAAAATTACCTAACTAATATTAATAATAAAACTCTATACCATATTTCAATCCAAGAGGACCGAGTAATTTAACTTGGTCCTTTTAAATTTGTGGAATTTTTATATTATAAGTATTATCTAAGTATCTATCTAGATTATTCTTAAATTATATTATAAAATCTTAATAGGATTTAATAGTTGATTTCTTTTTGAATATTTAAATAAAAGAGGTGGGTATGGAAGAATTAGTTTTTAAGTTTTTAGAAAAAGAAGATATTGACGATATTTATGATTTGACTTGTGAAGTCTATGAAGGCATAGAGAACAAAGAAATTTTTTCTCAGGACTCTAAAGAAGAATTGGAAGCTTTAATAGATGGGGGAGGCTCCTTTGTCGGTGTATTTGATGGGAGAAAGCTTGTAGCCTATAGGAGCATAAAGGTGCCAAGTCATAAAGACAACCTTGCCCACGATGTAGACTTCTATATTGAACCTGAGTCTGTAATTGTCAATGATACAGTTGTAGTTTTAAAAGAATATAGGGGAAGAAATTTACAAAATATAACTAGAGAAAAGCTTGAAGAAAGATATAAAAATTCAAAATTTACAAATAAGATGTCTACTATTTCTCCTAAGAACTATAGATCTTATAAGAATACTTTAGATTCTGGATATATGCTAGTATCATTAAAGAAAAAATATCCAGATGAGTTTTCAGAAGATGGTTATGATAGATTTATCCTATTGAAGTCTGATGATTTAGATATAAAGATGACAGGTAAGGAGAGGATTATTCACTCAAGTAAAACTGATGAACTTAAAAAAGCTTTCGAAGATAGCTACTTTGGTCTTGCAGTGGATGAGGATGGTTATATCCTTTTTAGAGAAGTAGAAATTTCATAATTTTAAATCTTGGTCAGAAGTTTTCTGACCATTTTTTATAAAAATTTTGCAAAATAAAAAACCGAGATAAACTCGGCTTTCTTAAAAAAGTGTTACGAATATAAAATTAATAATGAACCATATCATCTTAAATAGGAGTTCAAAAAGTGTAAAGGATATTGCATACCAGCCTACAAAGTTTATCTTTGATCGAGCAAAGAAATTTTCCTTATATAGGTTTAATCCTATTAGAAGTGAAAGTCCAATTATAATTAATGTTGCAAAAGGCATAGGGGTTAAGGCTTGGAGCATGTTGAATTTGAAAAAACCGCCAAAAGGTGAAATTAAAAATCCAACAAATAATACAGCCTTACAAATTATCCAGTTTATTAAGGCAAATTTTTTGACTTCTGAAGGAGATGTATCAATATAATCTCTGCCAGTTGCAATATTTAGTGGGATATAAAACTCCAAATAATCAAAAGCTATTTTTAAAATTAAAAATGGAATTAAAATTAATTTAAAAGTTCCACTTCCAATAAGGAGCATAATTAGATTTAATAATATACCAAGTCCAATTATTTTTTTACTTTCCTTAGAACCAAAGTCACCAATATAATCAGATAATTTTCCTGTTAGCTTATCTAGGTAATCAAGAAGCTTATCTATTTCTTTGTCAGACTTATTAGTTACCTCCATTACCTTTTCTGAAATATTATGTTCTATGGATTTTTCAAATTCAGAAGAAACTTCTTCTATATCCTTAACAGGTTTTTCTCCCTTATCAGCAAAGCTGAATAAGTCTTTAAGATTTCTTTTCTTTTTAGATTTCTCTTTAACTTCAGAATTTTTAGGAGCTTCTTTAACTTCTATCTTTTCTTTTTTTGAATTATTTTCTGGAGTTTTATTTACTTTTTCTTTTTTGACCTTAGATTTCTCTTCTTCAGCTTCTTTGATAGCATTTTCAATGTCAATCTTAGGTGTGCTAAGTGTGTTTTCAAAGGACCTGTCAGTATCTTCAACAGATTTACTTATTTCTAAGTTTCTAGTATCCTCTTTTTTCTTAGTATCGTCTCTTAGGTCCCCAAAGATTGAATATTCATCGTCATCCTCTTTTATAAAATTATTCCATTTTTCTTTTAAAGAGAATTTTTTTTGAGGCTCTTTAGTCTTTTCTTCTTCAAAAACTTCTATAGGGTGGTCAGTTTCATCGTTAGAAGACTTGGGAGTTTCAGATGAAGTCTTATTTATATCCTTTTCATCAAAGCTTGATTTTTTTAGTTCTTCTTGAACCCTACGAACCAATTCTTTTTGGCTCATTTTGTTAGAAGAATCAGGATCTTTAAATTCATCTAAGATATTTTCATCAAACTTATTTGAATCAATACTTTTTGACTTATCTTTATTCTTTTTTTCTTTTTTATTTTTATTTTTTTCTGAAGCTTCCTCAGGCTTTGCTTTTGATTTCTTTTCTTTTTCAGAAGCTTTTGTCTGAAGATTATTATTTTCATAATCTTTTATATTTTTAGAAATAGTCCTATCAACTTCAGCAATAATATTTTTTAGTTCATCAGTAGTGTCAATTGCATCTAGAGATTTTGGATTAAAGACTCTTGTGTTTTGACTAACTTTTTCCACCTTGTTGGTGTCTCCAAAGCTTTGATTGTTTTTTGATGTAATATTTATTTTTACGTCTTTTAAGTTGTGACCACATGAAGCACAAAAGTTATCATTTTTAGAAACTTGGTTTCCGCATTTTGGACAAAACAATGTAACACCTTCTTTCATAAATTCTATTGAAGTAATTATATCATATTTTTTTATTTAGATTAATCTTTTATATGCTAAATTAGAAGATTACTAAAAGATTTTAAGAAAATTTTATGTAAAAAAAAGAAGCCTCGAAAGGCTTCTTTGAAAGTTAAGCTAAATTATTTTGCTTTTTCTTCTTTAGCGTTATCAGCTTTAGCGTTGTCAGCTTTAGCGTTGTTTTCTTTAGCATTGTTTGCTTTAGCGTTGTTTCCTTCTTTAGCTTGTTCTTCGTCAGCTTTTGCGTTAGCTTCTGCTTCTTTAGCGTTAGCTTCAACTTTTGCTTTGTTAGCGTTAGCTTGTTCTTCTACTGCAGCATTTTTAGCGTTAGCAGCTTCGTTAGCTTTTTTGTCAGCGCCTTGGCATGCTACCATACCTAGCATTAATACTGAAATCATTCCAACGCTTGCTAATTTCTTTAAATTTTTCATTTTAATAAATCCTCCTAAATTGAAACATATTGTTTCTTTGATTTGTCTATATCTTATACTTGCCTTGTGAAAATTATGTGAAGATGATGTTAAATCTTTTCGAAGAGATTTTAATAAATTAGTCATAAATGGAATAAATTAATTTATTATAAAAGTTTTTAATGTATAATTATTACAAGGTGAGAGAATGTATAAAGCTTTATATAGAAAGTATAGGTCAAAGACCTTTGATGAACTTTACGGTCAAGAAGCTGTAGTAGCTTCATTAAAAAATCAAGTTAAAAATAATGAAATAAGTCATGCATATATTTTTCAAGGAACTAGGGGAACAGGCAAGACATCTGCTGCAAAAATTTTATCTCGTGCAGTAAACTGTCTTCACCCCTTGGATGGCAACCCTTGTAATGAATGTGAAAACTGTAAGAGGATTTTAAATGAATCAGTCCTAGATGTTGTTGAGATGGATGCAGCGAGTAACAATGGTGTAGATGATATTAGAGATTTAAAGGACAAGGTAATATATCCTCCTCAAGCTCTAAAGTACAAAGTCTACATTATTGACGAGGTTCACATGTTATCAAAAGGGGCCTTTAATGCTTTACTTAAGATACTAGAAGAGCCACCGAGACATTTGATTTTTATCTTGGCGACAACAGAAATTGAAAAAATTCCTGCCACAATCTTATCAAGATCTCAGAAATTTAATTTCAAAAGAATATCTGTAGAAGATATTGAAAATAATTTAAAGAGAATAACTGAGCTTGAAGGAAAGTCTTGCGATGACGAAGTCTTTACATTAATAGCAAAGACAGCTGACGGTGCCATGAGAGATGCCCTATCAGTTTTAGACCAACTTCTTACTAAGAACAAGGACCACATAAAACTAGAAGATGCTATGGAAGTCTTAGGCATATCATCTTCTGACTTATTATTTTCACTTTCAAGTGCAATGATTAAAAGAGATATAAATTCTTCTCTTAATGTTATTGATGAAATTTATAGGGAGGGTGTGGACTTTAATACACTGTCCTCGCAAATATTAAGTCACTTTAGGGACATCTTATTAGTAAAAACTCTAAGTGATCCAAAAAAGATAGTTTATACAACTTATTTGAAAGAATTTCAAAATCTTGCTGGAAGCCTTGAACTTGAAGACATCTTAGATATTATTGAGGTCTTAAAAGAATTGGCTCTTGAGATTAAATATGCAGATAACAAGAGAGTTGTATTTGAAATGAATGCAATTAAAATTTGCAACAGGTCTAGCAAGAAGGATTTAGAGGGAAGAATTAAATTATTAGAAGATAGAATTAATAATTTGGGAAGCAGTAACCTTAGTAATTCTTTAAATAATCAGATTAATAATTCTGACAATAAGATAGAAGATAGCTACAATAATTTCGATGATAATTACTATAATCCTGGAGATTTTTATAAGGCAGAAGTAAGTCCTACAGAAAAAAATTTTACTAGTGCCAATGAAGAAAATCCAATTGAAAATATAAAAGAAGCTAGCAGTCCGACAATTGAAAAAAAAGGGCAATCTGCTATAATTGAAAATGACGAGAAAATAAATATTAGTAAAGAAGATAATGCTATTAAAGATATAAGCCTTGATAAGATAAAATCAGACTGGGACAAGATAATAAGTGAACTTGTATCTAGGGGCAATAAGGGTTTTGCTGGTTTTGTCTGTCATGCTAAAGCAGAAGGTCTTCATGATAATATTTTAGAGTTAGTATTTGAAGAAAAAGACAGCTTATTTTATGATTACTGCGTAATGCCAGAACATAAAACTATTTTACCTGAATTAATTAACAATATTTATGGAACAAATATTGATGTCAGGATGAAATTACAAAAGCCTGGTATAGATAAGCTAGAAGAAATTTTTGGTAAAAATAATATAGAAGATATTTAGGAGGAAAAATGGCTAGAGGTGGATTTAACGGCTTCCCCGGTGGAGGCGGAAGAAATAATATGATGAAGCAAATCGAAAAGCTTCAAAAACAAATGGAAGAGATGCAGGAAAATTTAGCAAATGAAGAAATTACTGCTACTGCAGGTGGTGGAGCAGTTTCTGCTACTGTGAATGGAAACAAGGAACTTATTTCTATTAAGCTAGATAAGGATGCAGTAGATCCTGACGATGTTGAAATGCTTGAAGACCTAATTGTTGCCGCAGTTAATGAGGCATTGAGAAATGCTGATAGCAAGATGAGCTCTCAAATGGGTAAATTCACAGGTGGATTAAACATACCGGGGCTATAATATGACAAAAGAAATAGGACCTATTGAAGACTTAATCAAGAGATTAAATCGTCTACCGGGAATTGGTTCTAAGACTGCTCAAAGACTAGCCTATTATATAATTGGACTTGAAGAAAATGAAGTTAGGGACTTAGCAGAGGCTTTAATTTCTGCTAAAAACAACACTGTTGAATGTTCAATTTGTATGAACTATGCCGACAGTGATCCTTGCGAAATTTGCTCCAACAAAAATAGGGACGATTCAATAATTTGTGTTGTAGAAAGTCCAAAAGATGTTGACGCAATGGAAAGGTCTTTAAGTTTTCGTGGCAAGTATCATGTACTTCACGGAGTTATTTCACCCCTTAAAGGCAAGACTCCTGAAGATGTTACTATTAAAGAATTAATAAAAAGAATTGAAGAGGGAGACATAAAGGAAGTAATAGTTGCAACTAATCCAACTGTAGATGGAGATGCGACAGCAAGGTATATTAAAAATATCCTAGAAGATTACGACATTATTGTCTCAAGAATTGGCTACGGACTTCCAGTTGGCGGCGACCTTGAGTATTATGATGAGATAACAATTCAAACGGCAATGGAAAATAGAAGGAGACTAGACTAATTTTGGGACTTGGTCCCAAATTTTTTCTTTATTCACCTTTAAGAGGGGGAAAAATTTGTCAAATAAAAATAATGATTATAAAAAATATATTCCCACAATAATTTACGTAATCTTGGCAATTGTAATTTTTTACACAGTTGCCATAGTAGTCTTACCAAGACTTAATAAGGATTCAGAAATAAAAGAAATTGATTATGTTTCCTTTGTAAATATGGTAAATGGGAATCAGGTAAAAAAGGCAGAGGTAAGAGATAGAACTATTGCCTTTGAAGTTGAAAAAGACGGAAAGAAAATTAAATATGAAACTAATAGGATGTATGATCCTAATTTAGTCGATAGATTAGTAAATAAAAATGTAAAGTCAGCCCAAGTTTATAAACCCGAGATGAATCCAGTTCTATCCTTTATTATCTCAACTGTTGCAACCTTTGCGATATTTATTGCTTTTTGGCTCTTACTTTCCAAATTTATTTTCAAAAAAATAGGGGACGTTGGTCCAATGAATTTTGGCAAAAGTGGGGCAAAAATTTATGTGGAATCAACTGATGGCATTAAATTTGATAATGTTGCAGGTCAAGATGAAGCTAAGGAGGCTCTATCAGAACTTGTAGACTTTTTACACAATCCAAAGAAATACACAGAAATTGGGGCAAAACTTCCAAAGGGAGCTCTACTCGTTGGACCTCCAGGGACAGGTAAGACCCTATTAGCTAAGGCTGTTGCTAGTGAAGCAGAAGTACCTTTCTTCTCTATATCAGGTTCTGCCTTTGTAGAAATGTTTGTTGGGCTTGGTGCAGCTAAGGTGAGAGACTTATTTAAGCAAGCAGTTGAAAAGGCACCTTGTATTATATTTATTGATGAAATTGACACTATTGGAAAGAAGAGAGATGGATCAGGTTTTTCTGGCAATGATGAAAGAGAACAAACTCTAAATCAACTTCTTTCAGAAATGGATGGCTTCGATGCAAAGGTTGGAGTAGTAATTTTAGCTGCAACTAATAGGCCAGACTCCTTAGACCCAGCACTTTTAAGACCGGGAAGGTTTGATAGGAGAATTCCAGTTGAATTACCTGACTTAAAGGGTAGGGTTGAAATTTTAAAGGTTCATGTCAAGGATATTAAAAAAGAAGAGAACATTGATTATGAAAAAATTGGTAGAGCAACTGCAGGTGCAAGTGGGGCAGACCTTGCCAATATGGTAAACGAAGCGGCCCTTCGTGCAGTTCGTCAAGGTAGGGACAAAATGAGTGAAAGAGACCTTGAAGAATCTGTTGAAGTTGTATTAGCTGGTTATGAAAAGAAAAATGCTGTTATATCTCCTCGTGAAAAGAGGATTATAGCTTATCACGAAGTGGGTCATGCTCTTGTAGCTGCAAAGCAAAAGGGTTCTGCACCAGTTCATAAGATAACAATTATTCCTAGGACTTCAGGAGCTCTTGGTTACACTATGCAGGTCGATGAAGAAGAAAAATTCTTAATGACTAAGGAAGATGCAATCAACAACATCGTAACCTTAACTGGGGGACGATCAGCAGAAGAATTAATCTTTAACATAAGGACAAGTGGCGCTTCAAATGATATTGAAAAGGCAACAAAGATTGCCAAGGCCATGGTGACAAGATTTGGTATGACAGATGAATTTGGTTTCGTAGCACTTGAATCTATGACTAATGCTTATCTTGGTGGAGATACTTCTCTACAATGTTCACCACAAACTCAATATGAAATTGACGCAGCTGTTCAAAAAATTATTGACGATGCTCATAATGAAGCAAGAAAAATTTTAAGAGAAAATATAAAAGCCCTTCATGCTATTTCAGAATATCTACTTCGTCAAGAAACTATTACTGGTGAAGAGTTTATGGATATCTTAAAAAGATATGAAGAAGAGGAAGAACTTTCTCAAGAAGATAAGAATGAAACAATTGAAGAAGATAAAAATGAATCTTCAATAAATTAAGTCATTAATAATTATTTAAAAAAGATTTAAATATTGATGTGGAATTAATTAATATCAAATAAAGGTAAAAGACTTTTCTAATTTAGTGAAAAGTCTTTTTTTTTGGGTATATTTTATCATAGAATATATATTGTAAGCATATAATTTAATAGAAAAGGAGAAGAAATGATATTTTCAAACGCAGTAGTGCTGTCGGTAATTATTTTGGCAGCTTTATGTTTAGTAAAAATTCCTGTATTTTTTGCTTTAATGATCTCAGCAATTTCTGCAGGACTTATCTCAGGTATGGGTATTGCTGAAACAATGAGCACCCTAATAGGTGGCATGGGAGGTAACGCTGAAACAGCCTTGAGTTATATATTGCTAGGCTCTTTAGCTTATTGCATGGAAGAAACTGGTGCAGCAGCGATAATGGCAAAAAAAATTGGATCCTTAGTTAAGGGAAATAAGATTTTACTTTGTGGGATAATAATCGTAATAGCCATAATGGCAGAAACAATTATACCAATCCACATAGCCTTTATTCCAATTTTGATTCCACCTCTTCTTTCACTTACTAATAAGATGAAAATGAATAGAAAGATGCTTTCTGTTTCCTTTGGTTTTGGACTTAAGGCACCCTATATTGCGATACCTCTAGGTTATGGTGCAATTTTTCATGGCTTAATAATTGATTCCTTTGGAAGGTCAGGACTTAATATAACAGATAAAGATGTAACAGGAACTAACTGGATAGTTGCAGCTATTATGTTTTTAGGTCTATGTGCTGGTTTATTATTCTTTATAAGAGATAGGGAATATGACACTAAGGATGTAAAAGGTGAAATTGTTGAAGTAGGAGATAAATTAGAAAAGAAACACATTCTAGTTTTACTTTCTGGACTCATTACAGTTGTGGTACAAATATTAACAGAGTCTCTTCCTCTGGGAGCCTTAGTGGGACTTATATTTGTAGTTATAACAGGCGTAATAAAGTGGTCTGATATGCAAAAGATGCTTGATGGTGGCATTAGCATGATGGGCTTCATAGCCTTTGTTATGTTAATTGCTGCTGGTTATGCAAATGTAGTAATAAAGTCAGGTGCAATAGATGACTTAGTTCAAGTTGCCCAAAACCTACTTGGTGGATCAAAACTTGTAGCTTCCTATGTAATGATTTTGCTAGGACTTATGATTACTCTTGGAATAGGAACTTCCTTTGGTACAGTTCCAATTATTTCTGCAATTTATGTTCCAATAGCAATGAGTTTAGGATACTCTCTTAAGGCGACTATTCTACTTGTTACAATTGCAGCAGCTTGTGGTGATGCAGGATCACCTGCATCAGATACAACTCTTGGACCAACATCTGGTCTTTCAGTGGATGGTCAACATGATCATATAAAGGATACTTGCATTCCACAGATTATATTCTTTGGATTACCACTAATTGTATTAGGTGGATTTGTCACAACATTAATATAAAAATAAAAGAGACTTACTGCGGGGTGTACAGTAAGTCTCTTTCATTTTCAAAATATAAGTAAAGGATAGTAAAATAATTCAAATATTATTTCACTAATATAATTATAACCCTAAACAAGAAAAAGTAAAGAAAAATTTTGCCATACGAAGTCTATTCCATAATATGAAATTAATTCTTTTGACATTCTGGACAAAGACCCTTTAGCTCAACAAGGTGACCTATAACTTTAAAACCAGTTTCTTCTTCAGCAATTTTTTCAAAATCCGAAATAGGACATTCTTTTATTGGAGACACCTTGCCACACTTAGAGCAAACTATATAATGTCTATGTTCAGATTCAGCAAACTCATAATAGAAGAGACCATTAGAGTATAAATTTTTTCTTATTATGCCTTTTTCTGATAGCTCATTTAACATCCTATAGAGGGAAGTAAGACTGGGAATAGAATCCTTGTCGGCAGATTCAAAAATTTCTTCTGTATTCATGGGAACTTTGGATTTATTTAATTCTTCTAAAAGTGCAAGACGACCCTTAGTAACCTTCAAATTATGTTTTCTTAAAATATCATCAAATATTTTCATAACCTCACCACCTTTAATAAGATAATTATAACAAAATTTAAGTTAATTTAAAAAACACCTTTTATTATTATTTTTTTCTGTTATAATTACTAATGCAAATCATTATTGTTTAGGAGGAAAAAATGAAAAATATTAAAAAATTTATATTTTTATTAGCAGGAATTATTTTATTATCAGGATGTTCTAAAGGAGGAGAAGTTAAGAACTCTAGTGAAGCTAGCAATAAAGACAACAAGCTAAAGGTTTACGCTTCTGTATATCCTATTTATGATTTTACAAAAAAAATTGCTGGTGATAAGTTAGATGTTGAAATGGTTATGCCACAAGGAACTGAGCCTCATGGATGGGAACCAGATTCTGACGCAATTAAAAATCTAGAAAATGCTGATATGCTTATATACAATGGAGCTGGTCTTGAATCTTGGACAGATAAGGTTATTGGTTCACTATCAAATAAAGACCTAAAAGTTGTTGAAGCATCAAAAGGTGTAGAACTAATTAAGTCAACTCATAGCCATGACGACGAAGATGAAGATCATGACCACGAACACGAAGCTGACAACCACAACCATAATCACAATCATGAAGCTGAAGAAAATCACAATCACAATCATGAAGCAGCAGAAAACAACCACAATCGTGAAGAACATGACCACGAAGGACACCACCATGGACCAATGGATCCACATGTATGGATGTCACCAAAGAATGCAAAAATCGAAATGGAAAATATTAAAAATGCCCTAGTGGAACTTGACAAAGACAATGCAGATTATTATGAGTCAAATTATGAAAAATATGCTAAAATGTTAGATGAACTTGATGCAAAATATAAAGAAAAATTAGCAAATCTTCCAAAGAAAGAAATTGTTGTAGGCCACGAAGCTTATGGATATCTATGCAAGGACTACGGCTTAACTCAAGTTGGTGTTAAGGGAGTAAATGCAGAAACTGAACCAGATGCTAAGAAGATGGCAGAAATTATTTCTTATATAAAAGAAAATAATATTAAAACTATTTTCACAGAAGAATTAATAGATCCAAAAGTTTCAAACATTATTGCAAGTGAAACAGGCTGCCAAGTTAAGGTTCTTTCACCAATTGAAGGTTTGAGCCAAGAACAAATAGATAATAAGGAAGATTATTTTAGCATCATGGAAGAAAATCTAGAAAATTTAGTAGGTGCTTTAAAATAGTGAAGGAAAAATTGTTAGAAATTAAAAATCTAAAATTTAAATACAATGATGATTTAGTTTTAGATGATATAAATTTTGATGTCTATAGGGGCGACTACATCGCCCTTATAGGATCTAATGGTGCTGGAAAGTCGACTTTGGTTAAACTTATTTTAAATCAACTTAAGCCGCTAGAGGGCACTATTTCTTTTTATACAGAAAATGGAATAGAAAACATTGGTTACGTTCCACAACTTTCTGTACCATCAAGCCTTGAGTTTCCAATTACAGTTTCAGAACTCTTGTCGCTAGCTCTTTATCCAAGGAATAAGGGGTTTAGAAAATTAAAAACTTACCATAAAGAAAAAATAACCAATGCCTTAAATTTAGTTGGCATGAATAATTACAGGGAGAGACTTTACACAGAATTGTCAGGTGGACAAAGGCAGAGAATTTTAATTGCCAAGACCTTGGTTGCAACTCCAGAATTTTTAATTCTTGATGAACCCATGACTGGCGTAGATAAGGAGTCTAAGGAATCTTTATTTCACCTTTTAAGTCACATAAATCACCAACACAATATAACAATTCTTATGATAACTCACAACCTTGAAGAAATAGAAGAGAATGTTAACAAGGTTTATGAGATAAAAGATAAGAAGATAAGGGAAGTGAAATAATGGAAATTTTTCAGTATTCATATATGATAAAGGCTTTAATAGTTGGAGCTTTTTTATCTGTAATAATCCCTTGCATGGGTGTTGTGGTTGTAAATAAAAAAATATCTGTAATTGGGGATGCCCTATCCCACGTATCCCTTGCTGGTGTAATGCTTGGTCTCATTACTTCAACTTCTCCTGTTATTGGAGCTCTAATACTCTGTGTTGTTGGCTCTATATTTTTGGAGTATGTTAGGACGAAATTTCCAGGCTATCAAGAAATTTCTTCTGCTATATTAATGAGCACAGGGATAGGTCTTGCATCACTTTTTTCAGGCTTTGTTAAGACAAGTGCAAATTTTGAAGAATATTTATTTGGCTCCATAATTGCCATACCACAATTGGATTTTTATTTAATCCTTGGAGTTTCAGTTGTAGTATTCTTTTTATTCTCATATTTATTTGTGGACCTAATGTACATTTCCTTTGACGAGTCTTCAGCAAGACTTTCTGGAGTCAACGTGGATAGAATAAATTTGATTTTCATGATTCTAATAGCTGTTACGATTTCTGTATCGGCAAGGACTGTTGGGATTCTAATTATTTCATCCCTAATGGTAGTGCCAGTGGCTTGCGCTATGCAGTTTAAGTTTGGATATTTAAAGACCACTATTCTTGCTTCATGCTTTGGTTTTATATTTACCATGCTTGGACTTGTATCATCCTTCTACTTGGGTTTAAAACCAGGTGGTGCCATCGTATTAATTGGAGTTTTATTTTTAACAATTTTACTAATAATAAAAAGAAAATAAATAAATTAATTTTAACTGGAGAGAAGAAACTTTTTCTCCAGTATTTTTTTAATTAAAATTATAAAAAATTAGAGTCCTCTTCTTTATTTATGAGTGCCTATGATTTATGATAGAGAGAGTGAATACATAGAGGTGTTTTATGGAAATACAAGTAAAAGAAAATAATTATAAAATAGATATTGATTATAAAAGTGACGACAAGTTAATAGAATTTTTAAATGATATTAGCAAAGCAAAATTTTTGATAATTACTGACGAAAATGTCTTTTCTTTATACAAGGAAAGAATGAAAAATATAATGAAGGGCTTGGATTATTATATTTATAAGATTACTCCAGGGGAAGAATCAAAATCCATTGAAAACTTTGTTGATATAAATAAGTTCCTTGTAGAAAAAAATTTTAACAGGGGTGATGCAATAATAGCCTTTGGTGGAGGAGTAGTTGGAGACCTTGGTGGCTATGTTTCCGCAAGTTATCTTAGAGGTATTGATTTTGTTGCTGTTCCTACAACTTTACTATCAATGATTGACTCTTCGGTTGGCGGAAAAAATGGAATAAATTTTATGAATTTAAAAAATCAGATTGGGTCTTTCTATTTTCCAAAGTATGTGCATATTGATTACAGTTTTTTAGAAACTCTTGATGAGAGAAATATTAATAACGGACTGGCAGAAATTTTCAAGTATTCGGTTTTAAAGGACAGGGAACTTTTTGAATATTTAAAGTCAGCTGATGAATTGGATTATGAAAGGATTATTTATAAATCTCTAAATATAAAACTAGACTTTGTTAGAGATGATGAAAGAGATAAGGGTAAAAGACAACAATTAAATCTTGGCCACACAATAGGTCATGGTATTGAGTCTCTATCAAACTACCAACTTAACCATGGTGAAAGTATTGGAATAGGAACTATTTATATGGCAAGGGCAGCTTATAAATTGGGTCTTGCAGAAGATGACTTTTATAAAGACCTAATTGATGCTTTTAAAAATCATAATTTGCCAATATTTTATGATTTTGACTCAGATGAAATTTTAGAAGTTTTACATCATGATAAGAAGATAAAAAATAATAAAATAAACATAATTATTCCAACAAAAATTGGTGAAGTTGTAAGTAAAAGAATTGATTTTGATGAATTAAGGGAAATAATAGAACTTGGAAAAAATGGTTAATAGACTCATTGAAAATAAAAAATTATATGGAAAAATTTCAGGAATAACTTCAAAATCCTATGCTCATAGGGCAATCTTTTGTGCCGCTTTGGCAAGAGGTGAATCTATTTTAGAAATCGACAACTTGTCAAAGGATATAGAAGCATCCCTAAATGCTGTAGAGTCTTTAGGAGTAAGAGTTTCAAGAGAAGGAAGTAAATTTCACATTGAAGCTCCAGAAGAGTTTAATAAAAAAACACTTATTGATGTAGGAGAAAGTGGAAGCACCCTTAGATTTATTTTGCCAATTTTGGGAGCACTTGGAATTGAAGCAGAAGTTATAAGAAGGGGGAGCCTGGTAACAAGGACAAACTCCGTTTACTTTGACTTATTTCCAAAACATAGGGTTTCTATAAAAGAAGTTGGAGAAAAAATTTTAATCAGTGGAAAATTAACAAATTATAATTTTGAAGTGCCAGGAAATATTTCCTCTCAGTTTATTAGTGGTTTATTGTTGGCAGGTGGATCAGGTCAGGACTGCACTATTAAACTGACAAGTGAAAGAGAATCAAAGCCCTATATTGATATGACAATAGATGTAATGGATAAATTTGGAGTAAAGGTCCTAGAAGATAAAAATACTTATTCAAGCAGGGGAAGATTTGTAGGACAAGATTATATTGTTGAAAAAGACTGGTCTAATGCCCTATTCTTTCTAGCAGCTGGAGTAGAAGTTAGAGATTTAAATAAGTCTTCAATTCAAGGAGACAAAGAAGCATTAAGGTATTTTAATGAACTTGGACTTGAAAATATTTCAGATATTGGCTATAAATTTATAAAGAAAAAAGATGCTAAGGAAAAAATTATAATAGATGCAAAAAACATTCCTGATACAATTCCAATCCTATCAGTTCTTTGTGGAGTTTATGGAA
The DNA here is from genome assembly GCF_001553125.1 of Peptoniphilus sp. DNF00840. NCBI lineage: Bacteria > Bacillati > Bacillota > Tissierellia > Tissierellales > Peptoniphilaceae > Peptoniphilus > Peptoniphilus sp. DNF00840. The sequence goes on along the minus strand of NZ_KQ960205.1, from coordinate 17,589 downwards.
AAAAAGTAGAAATCATAAACATTGAAAGACTCAAACTAAAGGAAAGCGACAGGGTAAAATCAACAATTGAAATGCTAGAAAGACTTGGGGTAGAAGTCTGTCTAAAAGAAAACTCCTTTTCCTTTAGAGGAGTTGAAATTTATAATTCATGTAAGATAAATTCCTTTAATGATCACAGGATAGCTATGTCTGCGTCATTTGCTGCAGGTTTTGCCAAGGGCCCTATAGAGATAATTGATAGCGAATGTGTAGAAAAATCCTACAAAGAATTTTATAAGGACTTAGCTTCACTAGGAGGTGAAAATCATGTCCTATAGTTTTGGAAAAAATTTTAAAGTAACCCTATTTGGGCAGTCCCATTCAAGTGAAATTGGTCTTGTCATTGACGGGATTGAAGCCGGATATAAAATTAACAGAGACCTTATTGCAAAAAACTTAAATAGAAGAAGACCTGGGAAAAATGAATTTTCAACTCCTAGAAAAGAAGAGGATTCTTATGAAATTGTAAGCGGAGAAGTAGATGACATAACATGTGGTGCACCTCTTTGTGCAATTATAAAGAACAAGGACCAAAGATCCAAGGATTATGAAAATCTAAGAGATGTGCCTAGACCATCTCATGCAGACTATCCAGCCTATGTGAAATTTGATTCTCACAATGATATAAGAGGTGGAGGCCAGTTTTCTGGAAGGATGACAGCCCCTCTTGTAATAGGAGGGTCAATTGCTGAAGACCTTTTAATGAAAAGAGGAATAAAAATTTACTCAAGGATTAAAAGCATAGGTTATGCTGAGGATTGTGAAATAAATTTAGAGGATATAAACGAAGAAAATTTTTATGACTTAAAAGAACAAGTTTTTCCTGTTATAGACCCATCTTCAAGAGAAAAAATGGAAACGGAAATTTTAAAGGCTAAGGAAGAAGGAGACTCCATCGGAGGCATAGTTGAAACTTTTATATTAAGTATGCCTGTAGGCATTGGGGAGCCCTTCTTTGATTCACTAGAGTCAGTGATTTCCCATGCAGTTTTTTCCGTCCCTGGCATAAGGGGGATTGAATTTGGAAGTGGTTTTGAAGCTGCAAAAATGCTAGGAAGCAACCACAATGATCCTTATTATTATGAAGATAATAAAATAAAGACTAGGACTAATAATCATGGGGGAATGATAGGTGGGCTTTCAAGTGGTATGCCAATTGTTTTTAGGACTGCTGTAAAGCCAACAAGTTCTATAGCTAAGCTTCAGGATACTGTTTCACTTAAGAACAAGAGTAATACAAAGCTAAAAATTGTAGGAAGGCACGATCCATCTATTGTGCCAAGAGCACTCGTTGCAATAGAAATGGTTACTGCTATAGCCCTTCTCGACCTAGTGATGGAAGGTGAAAAATGAGAAATTTAAAAGAAGATAGGGAAATCCTAGATAAAATTGATAATGAAATAATAAAACTGCTTGAAGAAAGAATGAAGATCATTAAAGATATAGGTCTTTATAAGTTAAATAACAATTTAAATACAGAAGATAAAAGTAGGGAAAGAGAAATTATCAAAAATTTAGAAAATGAGATTGATGGAGAATTTAAAAATATTGTAGACCCAATTTACTCTTCAATCTTTAAAGAAAGTAAAAAGCTTTCAGCCAAAATAAAAGATGAAAATTTTTCTTATGGATTGATTGGCGAAAGCCTATCTCACAGTAAGTCCAAAGAAATTCACGAACTTTTAGGATACTACCCTTATAACTTAAGAGATATAAAAACTAATGAATTAGATGAATTTTTTAAGTTGAGAAAGTTTAAAGGAATAAATGTTACTATACCTTATAAGGAAGTTTCAATGTCTTATCTCGATGAGACAGATGAACTTGCCAAGGAAATTGGAGCTGTAAATACCATAGTAAATAGAGATGGAAGGCTGATTGGATATAATACAGACTACCTTGGTTTTGACTACAGTTTAAAATTTTATGGAATTGATTTAAAAGATAAAAAAGTATTAATTCTAGGATCAGGTGGTGCTAGCAAGATGCTACAAAAGCTAGTTATGGATAAGGGAGCTAAGGAATTTGTAGTTATAAGCAGGTCCACTGAAGATAATTATGAAACTATAGAAAAATTTGCTGATTTTCAAGTTATAATTAACGCAACACCGCTTGGCATGTATCCAAATAATATGGAATCCAAAGTAGATCTGGCTAAGTTTAACAAATTAGATTTTGTCATAGACTTAATTTATAATCCACTAAAGACTAAGTTAATCCTTGATGCAGAAAAATTAAATATAAAAACTATGTCAGGTCTTATGATGTTAGTTGCCCAAGCTTTCTTTGGATGCGAACTTTTTTTGGATAAAAAAATAGATGAATCTTTAATTATAAAGATTTATAATAAATTAAAATTTAATATGGAAAATATCCTTTTAATTGGCATGCCATCATCTGGCAAGACAAGTATGGGTAAGATGCTTGGAGAAAAACTTAAGAGAGACTTTTATGACACAGATAAGTTAATAGAAGAAGAGGAAGACAAAACAATTCCAGAAATTTTTGTAGAAAAAGGCGAAGATTATTTTAGAAATTTAGAAAGCAAAATTTTAAAAGACCTTAGTAAGAGGAATGGTCTAGTAATAGCTACTGGTGGAGGAACACCTCTAAGAGAAGAGAATAGATATTATATCCTACAAAATTCTCTAGTTATATATCTTAATAGAAACCTAGAGAACTTAGAAACATCTGGCAGACCCCTTTCAAAAAATTTAGATGATCTTAAAAATCTTTATAAAGAAAGAAAAGAAATTTATGAGGACTTAGCTCATATAAAAGTAGATGTAATTGAAGATAAAATTAAAAATTTAGACATAATTCTTAAGGAAGTGGAAAATTATGAAAATTCTTGTGATTAATGGACCTAATATAAATATGTTGGGGATTAGAGAAGTAAATATTTATGGCAGTGATAACTATGAAAAACTTTTAGATAGCTTAGAGAAAACTGCTAATGAAGAAAAAATAGAACTTGAACACTTTCAATCAAATCATGAGGGAGCTGTTGTTGATAAAATTCAAGAAGCCTACAAGAAGTTTGATGGAATTGTAATAAACCCAGCTGCATATACTCACACCAGTGTCGCAATACTTGATGCCTTAAAGGCAGTAAGCCTTCCAACCGTTGAAGTTCATATTTCAAAAGTATCAGAAAGGGAAGACTTTAGACAAGTAAACTTTATAAGGGACTACGCTATAAAGTCCTTTGAAGGATTAGGAATATCCGGATATAAAGAGGCTATTATTTATTTAAAAAATTATTTAAAGGAGCAAGAATGAAATCACTTATAATTGACAATTACGATTCCTACACTTACAACCTCTATCAATTAATTGGAAAAGTTTCAGGTCTTGAGCCCATAGTAATTAAAAATGATGAAATGACATTTGATGAAATTTTAAATTTAGATTTTGATAATGTAATTATTTCTCCAGGACCAGGTAGTCCAGACAAGGAAAAAGATTTTGGAGTATGTAAGGAAATAATCGAAAAATTAGATAAACCAATCTTAGGGATTTGTCTAGGTCATCAAGGAATTTATCATTACCATGGTGGGAAAGTAGTAAGGGCAGAAGAACCTATGCATGGAAGACAAAGTTTCGTTAGACACAATGGCAAGGGTTTGTTTAAGGGAATAAAAAATAATTTTATTGTTACAAGATATCATTCTCTTACTTGCCAAGACGAAGAACTTGATAATATTGAAATTGATGCAAGAACTCCTGAGGGTATAGTAATGGGAATATCTCATAAGACTAAACCTATTTATGGTCTCCAATTTCATCCAGAATCCATAGCAAGTGAATGTGGAGAGGAATTAATTAAAAATTTTATAAATATTACTAGAGACTTTTATAATAAAAATCAACTTGTCTATGAAATAATTGAAAAAGATTTTGATACAGGTGAGCTTTATGAGAAACTTTATAGTTATGATGACAAGACTATTTGGCTTGATAGCAGCAAGGTGGAAGAAGGACTTTCAAGATTCTCAATTTTTGGCTTACAGGGAGAAAAAAGAGGACACACAATTAAGTATGATGTTGATAAAAAATTAGTGGAGAAAACTTTTGTAGCTTCAAAGAAAAAAGAAATCTATGAAGAAAATATTTTTGATTTTTTAAAGGCTAATAGACTTAGATGGGACTATGACGAAGCTCTTCCTTTTGACTATCAACTAGGTTATATTGGATATTTTGGTTATGAGTTAAAAAATGACACAGAGAATGTTTCAAATAATTATTCTTATTTCTATCCAGATGCCTATTTTAAATATTGTGACAGAGCACTTGTCTACGATCACTTAGAAAAGAAATTATATCTACTTTCATACAGAGATGATTTAGAATGGAAAGAAGAAATAAAAAATCTTTTAAATAAAGATTTAGAAAGTAAAAAAGAAAAAGAAGTAAAAAGAGATTTTCCAAAATTAAAGTTCGTAAAAGATAAAAAAACTTACATAGAAGATATTTTAAAAATAAAAGACTTAATTCGTGCTGGAGAAACTTATGAAGTTTGTTTAACAAATAGACTTGATATCTTTGACAAAATTGATGGAAAGAAGTATTATATGGAGCTCAGGGATAAAAGTCCTGGACAATATAGTGCCTTCTTGCCCCTTGATGAGTTAAAGATTGCATCTTCATCAATGGAAAGATTTTTGAGAGTAGATAAAAATAAAATTGTATCAACTAAGCCTATCAAGGGTACTATAAAAAGAGGAGAGTCAAAGGAAGAAGATGAGAGGTTAATCGAAGAACTTAGGAGTGAAGAAAAAACTAAGTCAGAAAACCTAATGATTGTTGATCTTCTTAGAAATGACCTTGGCAAGTACTGCGAGATTGGTACTGTTGAGGTACCAAAACTTATGGATGTAGAGACTTATAAGACACTACACCAACTTGTAACTACAGTCTCTGGAAAAATTAAGGAAGATGTTGATATAATAGAAGTTCTTGAAAAAACTTTTCCAGGTGGTTCTATGACAGGCGCACCAAAGAAGAGGACCTTAGAGATTATTGACGAACTTGAAACTTATCCTCGAGGTGTTTATTCAGGAACAATTGGATATATATCAAATAATTCAACCATGGATTTTAATATTGTTATAAGGACTGCTCTTATTGAAGAAGATAAGGCTACAATAGGAGTTGGAGGAGCCATAATCCTTTTATCAGATGAAGAAGAAGAGTTTGATGAAATTGTCTTAAAGGCCAAGGGTTCACTTCTTGCACTCCAATCTTATTACAATAATTTTGATGAAATAGATATTGAGGGAAGCAAATATTAAAATGAGAGAAAATTTAAGCAAAGCTAAAATTGTAAAAATTAGAGATATAAATCTTGGAGATGGCAAGCCAATATTAATTGCAGGGCCCTGCTCCATTGAATCACGAGACCACATAATAAATGAAGCCAAAGACTTAAAAAGATTTGGCGTTGACATAGTAAGAGGAGGGGCTTTTAAGCCTAGAACATCTCCCTTTGATTTTCAAGGCTTGGGATTTGAAGCTGTTGAATATTTAAATGAGGCATCAAAGGAAGCTGATGTCCCAGTAATAACAGAAGTTCTAAGCGAAGACCACGTTGAACTAATAAAAGATTATGTTGACGTATTTCAAGTTGGATCTAGAAATATGTATAACTATGCTCTTTTAAAAAAGATTGGTAAGACTAACAAGCCGGTAATTTTAAAGAGAGGATTTTCTGCAACTCTAAAAGAGTGGGAATTGGCAGCAAAATATATTGAAGTTGAAGGAAATGAAAATATAATTTTCTGCGAAAGAGGAATTAGAACTTTTGAAACTGAAATGAGAAATACTCTTGACCTTGCAGGAGCTTACATGATAAAAGAAAAAACTGGTTACCCTGTAATAGTGGATCCAAGTCATGGAACTGGAAAGAGGGAACTTATTGAACCTATGGCCAAAGCAGTTCTTGCTCTTGGACTTGATGGGGTTATGGTTGAAGTTCATCCAAAGCCAGACCAATCTATAAGTGATGCAGCTCAAGCAATAGGTTATGACATCTATAAAAGAATTGTAAAACATTTTGAGGAGTTTAATGAAAATAGAATTTGATGATGGTTATTCCTTTGGAAGAGGGGTCTTTGAAACCATAAAAGTAGTTGATGGGAAGCCTCTCTTTCTTGATAAGCATTTAAGGAGACTAAAAAAATCTTTAGAATTCTTTGGAATTGAAAGAGATATTGATGAAGAAAAAATTTATGAGTATATAAAATCTTCAGAAGAGAAAAATTTTGCCTTAAAGCTAATTGTTTCTGATAAAAACTTTATAGTGACAAGTAGACCTGACAATTATAGAGAAGATAATAAGAAGTTTAAATTAATTGTTTCAGATGTTAGGAGAAACTCAACTTCAAAAGTGGTCTATCACAAGAGCCTTTCTTATTATGAAAATATTATGGAGCATAGGTGGGCACAAGATAGAGGATATGACTCAGCTATTTTTATAAATGAAAGAGAAGAAGTTTGTGAAACATCCTTTGCAAATATTTTTTGTGTGAGAGAAGGAGAAATTTTTACTCCAACTCTTTCTTCTGGACTTTTAAAGGGAACTATGAGGGACTTCATTTTGGAAAACTACAAGATTAGGGAAGAAGTAATTTGTTTTAAAGACTTGGAAAGCTACGATGAAGTTTTTATTTCTAATTCACTTATGGGAGTTAGAAATGTATCCTCAATTAATGATGTAAAATTTAATAAGGACCAAGAAACAAAATTAATTCAAAGTGATTTGAAAGAATTTGGTTTTTAAATTAAGCTGGCAGTAAGCCAGTTTTTTATTTGAAAAATTTATTGTTAATATGAGCAAAAATTTTTAAACAGATGAAGAAAAATTATTTTTGTTGTAAAATTAAGACAGATGAAAAGGTGATTTTATGAAAAAAACTAATGCAATGAGAATTCTTGAAAGTGAAAAAATTAATTTTGAAATAATTGAATATTCCACTAAGGATGGAATAGGTGGAGTAGACGTGGCAGAAAAGTTAGGAGAAGATAAAGACAGGGTTTTTAAAACTCTTGTAACAGAAGCCAAAGCAGGAGAACACTTCGTATTTGTAGTTCCTGTGTCATCAGAGCTTGACTTAAAAAAAGCTGCAAAGGTGTCAGAATCAAAAAAAGTTGAAATGATTCCACAAAAAAAGCTCTTGCCACTAACTGGTTATATACATGGAGGATGTTCACCAGTTGGAATGAAAAAAGAATTTAAAACTTTTGTAGATTCTTCTGCAGAAGATTTAGATTTCTTTTATGTAAGTGGTGGAAAAGTTGGGATGCAAATAAAAGTAAATCCAAAGGAATTGGTCGACCTAATAGGTGGAGAATTTGCTGATATAAAAAAGGAGTAAGTATGTATAGAGATATTTATGAAGAGTGGCTTAAAAGTGATAAAGTAAGCCAAGACTTAAAAAATGAACTATTAAAAATGAAAGACAACGAAGAGGAAATAGAAGATAGTTTTTATAAAGATCTTGAATTTGGTACAGCTGGTCTTCGTGGAATTCTTGGACCTGGAACAAATAGGATGAATTATTTAACTGTAGGTAAGACTGCCCTTGCCCTTGCTGATTTAATCGATGAACTTGGAGAAGATGCCAAGAAGAGGGGAGTTGTAATTGGTCGTGATATAAGACATGGATCTTATGAATTTTCTATATTGACCGCAAAAATATTAGCAGATAGGGGAATAAAAGTTTATTTGTTTCCAGGAATTTGTCCAACTCCACTTTTAGCTTATTCTATAAGATACTTAAAGACTATTTCCGGAATAATGATTACTGCATCTCACAATCCAAAAAATTATAATGGGTTTAAACTCTATTGGGAAAAGGGGTCACAAATTCTAAATGATATTGCAGATGAAATGGAAGAAAAATCAAATAGAATAAATATTTTGGATTTTGATTTCAATAGTTTAAAAAAATTAGGTGAGTACAAAGAGATTAAATTCTTGGGAGAAGCTGTAATAAATTCTTTTTATAAGGATACTCTAAATCTATCCTTAACAGATGATATCGACAAGGATATTAAAATTGTTTATACACCACTGAGCGGTTGTGGAAATAAATTTGTAAGGAAAGTTTTATCAGAGAGGGGTTTTAAAAATGTTTATGTTGTATCTGAACAAGAAAATCCTGATGGAGATTTTACTAATGTATCCAATCCAAATCCTGAAGATATAAGAGCTTTTGATAAGACCATAGAACTTGCGAAAATAGAAGATGCTGATATCATAATTGCAACGGATCCAGATTCTGATAGGGTGGCTGTCCTTGAAATGGGAGATGAAATTTTAAGAATTAGCGGTAATCAAATGGGATTTATCTTAGGCAACTTCTTGCTTGAAATGAATATCCATAAGAATATAGAAAACCCTGCCTTTGTTAAGACAGTGGTAAGTGCTGACCTAATTAAGAAAATTGCAAAAGATTATGATGTTGAAGTTTTTGAAACCTTAACAGGATTCAAAAATATTTGTAACTTGCCAAATATTTGGGATGAAAGTAAAGAGCATAACTTTATCTTTGGATATGAAGAATCTATTGGTTATGTAATTGGAAACCATATTAGAGATAAGGATGCAGTAGGAACTTCTATGATAATTGCTGAGATGGCAGGATATCTAAAGAAAAGAAATCTCAAAATAAAAGATTATATTGAAGAAATTTACAAAAAATATGGCTACTTTGAAGAATATCTTGACTCAGTCTATTTCGAAGGAAAAGATGGAAATGCTACTATGAAAAAAATTATGGAAAGTTTCAGAGAGCTTGATTCCTTTGAAAAAATTGGCGACTTAAAGAAAAAAGAAGACTTTATAAAGGATGAAGAAAAACCACAAGATCTTTTGAAGTTTTATTTTGATGATGAGACTTGGTTTGCTCTTAGACCATCAGGCACTGAACCAAAATTAAAAATTTATGCTTATGTGGTATCTGATAATAAAGTCGAAGCCAAAGAAAAAATAAAAATTATGAAAGAAGAGATAATGGAAAAAATTCATACAAGTAGGTGAAAAAATGATTCTTTATTGTGACTTTAATCCAAAAATTGTTAGAGAATTTAATTTAAAAGATGAATCAGATGACATTATTGAGTCCTCAAAGATTTACCCAAGTGGTCATGGGATATATATGGCTCTTTTTACAAAAACACTTGGCATAGATTCAGAAGTTTTTATGTTGAAGGGCAATAAAAGGGGTAGAGAAATTGCATTGTCCCTAAGTCAACTGGGAATTGATGTGAACTTTACAGGTCTTAAGGATGAAAATGTAGAAGAAGTTTTAATAAAATCCAATGATTCTAAAAAGGTTTATAGGACTGAAGACCCAAGAATAACTATGGAAGACAGGTCTGATATATTAAACTCCTTTGAAAGATCCTTATACAATAAAAAAATAGTTGTTATTCCCAAAATTGATTTAAAGGGTTTAGATGATGACATTTACGAAAAACTCGTAAATATTTGCTATCAAAAAAATGTTAAGGTTGCTGTTAATCCTATAAAGCTTGATAAAATTGAAAAGGCCAATCCCTATATACTAATGTTTGATAAAAATGACATAGAGAAAGATAAAAAAATTAATTATACTGGAGAAGTAATTGAATTCAACAAAAAATTTATAAAGTCTGGAACTAAAATTGTTTTTGTTAATAGTAAAAGGGCAACAATTATTTCAACAGAAGAAAAAAATTATAGGGCCTATATAAACAAGGAAAAATTAGAGAATAAAGTTTTGACAGAAAAGTTTGACACAAGTCTTTGCCTTTCAGGTCTTGCTATAGCTCTTGATAGAGATTATGATTTTATAACTTCAATAAAACTTGCAATCTCTTGTGGAGTGTGGGAAAATTTTGTTGAAAAAGATAAAATTGAAATGAGCGCTATAAAAAGAATTATGAATAGCGTTGAAGTGGAAGAAATTTTATAAATATAGGAGGGAATATGAAAAATTTTCACTTAAATAGGGAAGATGTTGTTTTTACCTTTATTGATATTCAAGACAAATTATTAAAGGCAATGTACAATAAGGATGAAATTGTTAAGAACTCAACTGTATTAGCAAAGGTGGCAAGCACAATTGGCGCCGAAGCAATTTATACAGTTCAATATCCAAAGGGACTTGGTTTTACTAATGAAGAAGTTAAGGCTCCCCTTAAAGATAAAAAGGAATTTCCTAAGTTAACTTTCAACTCTTATGGAGACGAAGAAATAAAAAAAGAATTTGACAGACTTGGTAAAAAACAAGTAGTTCTTTGTGGAATGGAAACTCATATTTGTGTCTTCCAAACTGTTAGAGCTTTACTTGAAGCAGGGTTTGAAGTTTTCGTTGCAGCAGATGCCTTGGGTTCAAGAAGTGAAGAAAACTCCAAAAATGGAATGGAACTCCTTCGTGAAATGGGAGCAGTTATTTCTAATACAGAAACAATTTTGTTTGACCTTGCAGGTATAGCAGGAACAGATGAATTTAAGACTTTGCAAAAATTAATAATTTAATAAAATTCTTAAGATGAGAGCATCCACATGGATGCTCTTTTTTAGTCTAATTCTGTGATATAATTATTTTGGTGATAAGATGAAAATAATTCACACTGGTGATTTACATTTAAAAAAATTTTATAAGGGACGACTTCCTTTAGAGGTTTCAAATAAACTTTTAGAGGATTCTTGGCGTGCTCTCTATGAAGTTTTTGAATTTTCAAATGAAGTCCAAGCTGACATTATTTTAATTGCTGGTGATTTATTTGAAAGAGAATTTTTTAACTTAAGAGATTTAAATAGATTTTTAGACTTGGTGAAAAAACTTAATGCTAAAGTTTTTATTGTCTTTGGTAATCATGACTATCTTTCTGAAGATAATTTATTTTTAAAGGTAAACTTGCCAGAGAATTTATATATCTTTAGTAATGAACTCGATTATTTTGAGTTAAGTGAATTAAAAACGAGAATTTATGGAATTTCCTACGACTCTTTTGCATTTAAAAAAGATTTTAATGATATAAAATTGGACCAAAATTTTATAAATATAGGTCTCTTTCATTCTGACTTAAAAGATGAAAGGTATTTGCCATTAAGTAAGGATTTCTTGGAGAAGTTTAACTATGTTGCCCTAGGTCATATTCACAAGAGGGGGAAGGTCTTTGACAATACTTATTACTCGGGATCTTTAATTCCTCTTTCTTTTAAAGACCGAGGCAAGAGAGGGATAATTTTTTTAGATGATGATAAAAAAACAATTGAGTTTAAAGATTTTTCAAGAAGAGAGTTTGTAAATCTTGAAATAAATTTAAAAAAAGAAATGACTTATAGTGAAGTCCTAAATTTAATTCAAGATCAAATCGAACAAAATAATCTTTATAGGATAATACTCAAGGGAGAAACCCTTCATCCAAGAGATATCGAAAACTTCTTAAAAGAAAATTTGTCAGCATTTTATTTTGAAATTCAAAATGAATTAGTTGATTCTTATGAAGAATATGAGATAAGGGACAAGTATATAATTGATCTCTTAGATAGTTTTGCTTCTAGTAAGATGGAACAAGAAGCAAGAGAACTTTCAAAAAAATTTATTTTGGAGCAAGGCTATGATAATTAAAGAATTAGGACTTTTAAATTTTGGAAAATTTGAAGATAAAAAGATTGAGCTCCAGGAAGGAATAAACCTGATTTACGGCAGAAATGAAAAGGGCAAATCTACAATCGTAAATTTTATAGATGGGATTTTTTATGGCTTTAGTCGTGACTCCCTTGTGAAGAAGGTTCGTGATGATTTATTTGAAAAATCGAGACCTTGGAATTCAAATTTATATAGGGGTTACATTATTTTAAATGACAAGGGAGAGGATTTTAGGATTAGCAGAGACTTTGATAAGGACGAATGTTCAATTTTAAATCTCAAAACTGCTGATGACCTATCAGATGACCCTAGAATTTTTATGTATTCTAGGATTCCTCAACCAGGGGTTTTGTTTTTTGATTTAAATAGAAAAATTTATAAATCGACTTTTTTTATTGGTCAAAGATTAAGTCAGCTTGATAGTGATGCCAGTGTAGAATTACAAAATAGGATTAATAATTTTTCTGTTTCTGAAGATGAAAATGTTGATTTGAGTAAGGTCATAGAAAGGATGAAGGAAGACCTCTATGATATAGGAACAAAAAAGAGAAAATTATCAGAAATCGGAAGGATTAATGATGAATTAGAAAAGATATCAAAGGACAAGGTTAACTTCATAAGTCTTAAGGAAACCTATGAGAAGTCAATTGATAAATACAAGTCTTCTAAAGATAATTTAAGAGATTTAGAAGAGAAGCTTAGGGGACGAAAGCTCTTTGAATTTGAGAACTTAAAAGAAAAACTAAGGGAATGTCATGAAAGTAATTCAGAAAATGATGAAAAATATAATTTTGCCGATCTTGAAAAGGCAATTGAAATAAACAGGAGTCTTGGAATCTACTCTAGTAAGCTTGATGATTTATTATCAGTTGAAAGAGAAAGCTTTGATGTTGACCTTGATCTTGAAGAGGACTATCAGAGATTTAAAGAAATAAATAGGGAGATACAAGCGTTAAACGAAAATAATTATTCTAAAGAAAGAGAAATAATTTCATGGGATATAAAAAATACCGAAAAAGAAGTTTTTAAATATATTTTAAAATTTCTTTCATCTTTTATAGGTGGACTTCTTGTAGTTTTGATTTCTATTTATTTAAAAAAATATTTGATTTCTACCCTATCTTTTATATTGTTTGCTTATTCATATTTTAGGATTGCAAAATATAGAGAGAATAAGGATCTACTAAATAGATTGAGAAATAAATACCAAAATTATAAAAAGAAATCTCAGGAAAAAACTTTAATAAAGAAAAAATTTGATAAAGAAATTGATGAAATTTTAATTAAATATGGTGCTAGAGATAAAAAAGAACTAAGTGAAATTTTTGATTCAAGAATCGAAGAAAACTTAAAAAATATTTCTAAAAATGAATACAATAGAGAATGGATAGAAAAAAATTCTCTAGAAATAGATGATACTAAGAGAAGTATTTTTAATCTTGAAGGGGAACTTCAAAATATATTCCATAAATATGAAGTTGAGAATATTAAGGATTTGAAAAATCTGTTTTATGAAAATAGAGATGCAAATAGGATAAGTGAATACAAGTATAGGATTAAAGAACTTGAAAAAGAAAATCTCACAGGGAATATTTACAGAGAAGAATCTATTGATGAAATACAAGAAAAAATAGATTTTGAAAAAAATAATATTTTAAACTTAGAAGGAAGCTTAAAAACACTTGAGGACTCCTTAGAAAAATTAAGAGTTTTAGAAGAGAGATCCTTTGAACTAAAGGAAAAATTAAAGGAATTAGAATATAAGAAGGAATTGTTAGAAATATCTATCGAAAGATTTGAAGACTTTGTAAAGGCAAGAAGAGTAGATAAGCTTCCGCTTCTAAAGAAAGAAATTTCAATATATTTGGATGCAATGACTTCTGGTAAATATAATGAAATTTTAATTGATGACAGTTTAGGCATAAGGGTTTATGATAGAGACATAGAAAATTACGTTGGATTAGATAGTCTAAGCCTGGGTACTATTGATCAGATTTATCTAGCTTTTAGACTATCTATATCAAAAATTATTAGTGACAAGGAAATACCTATAGTGCTTGACAGCCACTTTGATTCTTATGATGACTTCAGACTTAAAGAAGCTCTTGAAATTTTACAAAATAATGAACAAGTTTTAATCTTTACAAGCACAAATAGGGAAAAAGAAATTTTAGATAAATATAGTATGACATATAAATTAATTACAATTTGAGGTGTATATGATATTCGCAATTGGGGATCTTCACTTCGACTACACACAAGAAAAACCTATGAATATTTTTGGAGACAACTGGGAAAATCATGAAGAAAAAATAATTAAGAATTGGAAAGAAGTTGTCAAAGAAGATGACTTAGTTCTTTTACCAGGAGATATTTCTTGGGCTCTTAAACTTGAGACAGCTACTTATGACTTAAAAAGAATTGATGACCTTCCAGGAATAAAAATAATTTCCAAGGGAAACCACGATTATTGGTGGTCTTCGCTTAATAAGATGAATAATCTTGGCTACAAGACCATACATTTTATTCACAACAACTCCTTTGAATACAAGGGTTATTCAATATGTGGTACAAGGGGATGGGCTGCTAGAGATTCCTTTGAGTTTTCTGAAAATGATGAAAAAATTTATTTGAGAGAAGTTCAAAGATTAAAAAATTCTCTAGATTCTTGCGTAAATAAAAAAATTATTGCTATGATTCATTATCCACCCTTTAACCAAGACTTAAGTGTCAATGAATTTTCACAAACTTTAAGCGATTATGAAGTGGAAAAATGTGTCTATGGACATCTTCACGGAAAGGGACACAAGTTTTCTTACGAAGGAGACATGGCAGGAGTTGACTATCACTTTGTAGCAAGTGACTTTTTGGATTTTAAATTAAAGATAATTGAGGAGGACTAATGGAAAGAGAAATAGAAGTTAAACTTCTTGATATTGATGTAGGAGAATTTGAAGATAAAATAAAAAAGATTGGTGGCAAATTTGTTAAAGAAGAAAATCAAACCAATATTACTGTAAATTCAACAGCTCATAAGATTTACAAAAAGAAGGGGTATTTGAGAATTAGAATTTCTGAATCCTCTGATGGAGAGAAAAAATATTTTACCTTTAAAGAAAATGTTTCTGATTTTAAGGTTAGGGACAATATAGAACACACAACAGAGATTACCAGTGTAGATGATCTTATTAATATTTTGAAGTGCCTTGGATATGACATATATCACAAGGGCTTTAAGCATAGAAAAAAATATTCCTATAAAAAATTTATTATTGACATAGATACTTGGGACAAGGATACTTATCCAAAACCATATGTTGAGATAGAAGCACCTAGTATGGAAGATATTTATCACTTAGTAGATATATTAGAAATACCTAGAGAGAAAGTTTCAACAATGTCTATTGATGAACTTAGAAAATCTTTAAAAAAATAGTATGACATATATAATATATGTGTTATAATATTTTTAGAAAACAAGGAGGAATTATGTCTAAGTATAATTATATTAAATGGTTTGATGAAATCGGTAAAGAAGATGTAGGAATTGTTGGAGGAAAGGGAGCTAATCTTGGTGAGTTAACTAGCTTTGGGCTACCAGTGCCTCCAGGATTTTGTGTAACAGCAGAAGCATACACTAAATTTATTAAATACGCAGAACTTGATGAAGTTGTTAAATTATTAATGGAAGCTGTAGACGTTGAAAATGTTGACGACCTTACTAATGCTTCAAAGGAAATTCAAACTAAGATTAGAGAAAAAGACTTTGACCCTGAACTTGAAGAAGAGATTCTAAGAGCTTACAGAGAATTTTCTGAAAATATTGGAGTTAAGGACCCAGAAGTTGCAGTTAGATCATCTGCTACTGCAGAAGACCTTCCAGATGCATCCTTTGCAGGACAACAAGATACTTACTTACACATTAGTGGCGAAGAAGAACTTTTAAACCACATTAGAGATTGCTTTGCATCCCTTTGGACATCAAGAGCAATTTACTACAGAGAAAAACAAAACTATGATCACTTTGATGTAGCTCTTTCTGTTGTAATTCAAAAAATGGTTAACTCAGAAAAATCTGGAGTTATGTTCACAGCAAATCCAATTAATAACTCTAAAGATGAAATGATGATTAACGCATCTTATGGACTTGGAGAAGCTGTTGTATCAGGTATAGTTACTCCTGACGAATATATTATTGACAAAAAGACAAAAAAAGTTATTGAAAAAAATATTTCTGAAAAAGAATATATGGTAATTAAAAATGAAAATGGTGTTGGAACTAGGACAGTTAATGTTAAAGATGTTTTAGGAGAAGATGCTATAAAGGCAGAAGCTCTAGCACCAGAAGAACTTAACACTCTAATTGAAAGAGGACTTAAGGTAGAAAAACTTTACGGATCAGTACAAGACACTGAATGGGGATTTGATGCAGATACAAAAGAATTTTACTTCCTACAATCAAGACCTATAACCACTCTTGAAGAAGAAAAGGAAGAAAAATTAGTTACCCTTTGCAAAGGTCTACCAGCTTCTCCAGGAATTGGAAGAGGTAAGGTAAAACTTATTAAAGATATTTCCGAAATCAACCTTGTTGAAGAAGGTGATGTTCTTGTAACTGCTATGACAAACCCTGATATGGTACCTGCTATGAGAAAGTGCGCTGGTGTAGTCACTGATGAAGGTGGAAGAACTTGTCACGCAGCAATTGTTTCAAGAGAATTACAAATACCTTGTATAGTTGGAGCTAAAAATGCTACAAAATCTCTTAAGACTGGTGATAGTGTTACAGTTGATGCAGTAAGAGGTATTGTTTATGAGGGTGAAGTTCTTAAAGAAAAAGAAGAAAAGAAAACTGAAAGTCAATCTTCAGGACCAAGCCTTGGAAATATTGACGAACTTAGAAATTTGTTTGCACCAACAACTGCTACTAAGATTTATATGAATCTTGGCGAACCAGGACTAATAGATAAATATAAAAACCTACCAATGGATGGTATTGGTCTAATGAGAACTGAATTTATCTTCACTAACATGATAGGTGCTCATCCAATGTATCTTGTAAAGACTGGTCAAGGAGACCTAATGGTAGACAAACTTGCTGAAGGTATCTCTAAAGTTGCTCAAGCAATTTATCCTAAGAATCTTGTTGTAAGAACAAGCGACTTTAGAACAAATGAATTTAGAGGTCTAAAGGGTGGAGACGAAGTAGAACCAATTGAAGCAAACCCAATGATTGGTTGGAGAGGCGTTTCAAGATATATTTCTCCAGAATACGAAAAAGGATTTAGACTAGAATGTCAAGCAATCAAGAAAGTTAGAGAAGAGTACGGTCTTACTAACGTAATTGTTATGCTACCATTTGTTAGAACTCCACAAGAACTTAAGGTTGTTAAGGGAATTATGGCTGAAGAAGGTCTAGTTCAATCAAAGAACTTTAAGATTTGGATAATGGCAGAAGTACCTGCAGTAGTTCTTCAAGCTGAAGAATTTGCAGAACTAGTTGATGGATTCTCAATTGGATCTAACGACCTAACACAATTAGTAATGGGAGCTGATAGAGACTCAGGAATCCTTAACAACATGGGATACTTTGATGAAAGAAATGATGCAGTTAAGATTGCTCTTAAGACAATAATTGATGCAGCAAATAAGAAGGGAATCACTTGCTCAATCTGTGGCCAAGGTCCAAGTCAATACCCAGAACTTGCAGAATTCCTTGTTGAATGTGGAATAACTTCAATGTCAGTTAACCCTGATACAGTTGAATATACTAGAAGACTTGTTGCAAGTGTTGAACAAAAAATAATTCTTAAAAAACTTAGACAAATGTAAATAAAATTAAATTTTATAAAAGAAATAACCTCATGAAATTGAACTGACCCCCAAAAGTTGGACTTAAAAACCA
>NZ_KQ960204.1:0-6472 GCF_001553125.1 Peptoniphilus sp. DNF00840 | reverse complement strand
CAGGAATTATTCCTGGGTTTGTCTACAATCTGAGAGCTTTTTCTTAGCTCTTTTATTTTTTTACCCACAAAAGTGGATAAGTTTTATGAAATTGTGGATAAGATTGTATAAATCTTATAAAATTTCCTTAAATTTCTTGTAAAATTACAAACTTTTCTTGTTTTATGATAAGATTTTCAAAATGTGCATGAATTGTGCAGAACTTTTCAAGACAAATGTTTAAATTCTTGTGGATAATGTGGATAAATCTGGGGATAAAGTCTTTATCACAAGTAGGCTTGTGGAGAAAAATTTTATTAATTTTTTATCAATCCTCAAGTTCCATCCATTTTTCATAGAGGTCTTCTAAAGTATTTGCAAGGCTTTCACGCTCTATTGATAAATCACTTGCTAGTTGATAATCGCTGTAAGTGTTAGAGTCTGCAAGTTTAGAGTCGATTGTGGATAACTTTTCTTCGATTGTTGAAATCTCTTTCTCAATTTTTTCTTTTTCCTTGCGAAGGACCTTATTTTTTTTGCGTTCTTCTCTCTCTTCACGCTTTTCCTTTTCAATTTCTGTTCTTGACTTGTAGTCATGGTCAAGACCTTCCACCTCTGTTGTCTTTTCAAGATAGTAATCGTAGTTGCCAAGGAAGCTGTTGATGCCCGACTCTGTCATTTCAAAAATTTTATCAACAGTCTTATTTAAAAAGTACCTGTCGTGGGATATGGATAGGACTGTTCCATCGTACTTTAAGAGGGCATCTTCAAGGATTTCCTTTGAGTCGATATCCAAGTGATTGGTAGGCTCGTCAAGGACAAGAAAGTTTGCCCCCTTTAGCATAATTTTTAAAAGTGAAAGTCTTCCACGTTCTCCACCAGATAGTTCGTCAACGGTCTTAAAGATGTCGTCGCCCACAAAGAGAAACTCTGCTAAGTATTTTCGAATTTGGAAGTGTTCAAGCTTTGGAAACTCGTCCCAAATTTCATCCATGACAGTCTTGTCTAAGTTTAAGTTGTCCAACTCTTGATAGAAAAATGCAACCTCAACATTAGACCCAAGTTTAACTTCTCCAGAGCTTGGAGAAAGTTCTCCAGCAATTATCTTAAAGAGGGTGGACTTGCCCACACCGTTGGGACCAATGAGACCAATCTTGTCGTTTTTGTAAACAAAGGCACTTAAGTCATGAAAGACTTGGTGGTCGCCAAAGGACTTTGAAAGGTCCTTGATCTCCAAGACATCCTTGCCTGAAGTTTTATTTGGCGTGAAGTGGAGATTGGTCTTCTTGTTAGATGCTGGCATCTCAATCCTCTGCATCTTATCAAGCATCTTCTTACGGCTCTTGCCCTGCTTGATGAACCTGTCACGTCCCAGATTCATATACCTCTTTATAATCTCTTCCTGCCTCTTGATTTCCTTTTGCTGGTCCTCGTACTGCCTCTTCAAGACTTCAAAATCCTTCTTCCTCTGCCTCATGTAGGTGTCGTAGTTGCCCTTGTAGGATTTGGTTTCTCCATTTTCCAAGAGGACGATCTTGGAGACAATGTTGTTTAAGAAGTACCTGTCGTGACTGATTATTATAACAGCCTTGTCAATGTCCTTTAGATATTTTTCAAGCCAAGAGATTGCCCCAATGTCTAAGTGGTTGGTAGGCTCGTCAAGTAAGAGCAGGTCTGCCTCTTCAAGGAGGAGCATGGCTAGTGCCACACGAGACTTTTGCCCACCAGATAGGGTGGAGATGTCCTTGTCAAAGTCCTCTTCTGTGAAGCCAAGACCAATTAGGGTCCCCCTTATCTTTGAATTATAAGAATAGCCATCCCTCTTGTGAAACTCGTCTTGGAGCCTTTGGTACTTCATTAGCTCTTCATCGAGATTGTCAGGGTTGGCGGCAATTATGTGTTCTTGATTTCTCAAGTTTTTTTCAAGTTCTATTAGGTCAGCAAAGATTGAAAGGCAGTTGTCGTAAATGGACCCTTCAGTGTGAAGGCTAAGTTGTTGCTCTAGGTAACCAACCTTTAAATCCTTCTTCCTAAAAATTTCTCCTTCGTCGTAGGAAAGATTTTCTGTAATTATATTAAAAAGAGTGGACTTGCCACTTCCGTTGATTCCAATAAGGCCAATTTTATCCTTGTCCTCAACTATTAGGTTTCCAGCTCTAATAGTTTCTTCATCAATATAGGATTTTTTTATATTCGTTAAACTAAGTATCGGCATAATGACCTCCCAGATACATTTTAACAAATTTGGAGGGCCTTTAAAAGAAGCTAGGCTTGTGAAGTAGCTTGGAAAGCTTTGAATACTAAAATAGGGTGAGCCTATGGGATCTTGTGACTTAGTAAAAATTTACGACTTGATAGAAATTTGTGAGTTGATAAAAAATAATGACTTTATAAGAATTTATGACTTTATATAAGTTTATGACTTTATAAATTTTTGTGACTTAGTAAGAATTTGTAAGTTAAGTTAAATTAAATCTATGAAAACAAAAAAAGTCAATAAAAAAACTCTACCTTTAAAAGTAGAGTTAATAATTAATCTGAGTATCCTAAATTCTTTGAAAATTCAATTCCAGCATTTTTCACTGCTTCAATGTATTCTTTTTTAGAAGCCTCGTTGATCCTTTCCTTTGGTATGACAACGCCAATAGCTCCCACAAGTTGGTCCTTGTAGTTAAAGACTGGGGCGCCAATCCCAATAACTGAATCAATGTATTCTGAATCGGAAACAGAAAATTTGTTGTTCCTTATTTGCATTAAATCATGCCTCAGAGCTTCCTTGTCAACAGGTGCATCAAGGTATTCGGAAAGGTCCTTCTTTAAGTAGTAGTTTATATAGTCATCAGTTTGAAAGGCCAAGATAGTCTTTCTTATTGCTCCCTTGTGGAGGTCAATTTCTATGCCAAAATTTTCCACAATCTTTAGGGAATGCTTGCCTTCAGCCTTTGAAAGCATAAGGCCCTTGTCGCCAGACTTTATGACAAAATAAGAGTCCTCATTGGTCATATCAGACAAGTTTTCAAGGACTGCCTTGCCAACAGCTTGTGGATCAAGCTTTGAGGATGCCTTAATGCCAAGGGGAATTAGGGCAGGTCCCAGACCATAGAGGTGGGTCCTTTCGTCCTTTGACACAAATCCAACCCCTATTAGGGTGGAGAGAATCCTGTGGGCTGTGCTTGGGGGTATATTTAAAAATTCAGAAATTTCTGCAATTGTAAGCTCTCTATTTTCACTCTTTAAGATGTCTAAAACATTAGCTGCCTTGACTAAACTTTGAATCATAATTTCACCTTCCAACTTTAATTATACCACATACTGGAAACTATTTCATTCTTAGAAATTAATGAAGCATAAGTTAATCTAATCGTAAGGAAAGAGAAGAGACTTTTTATTATTATAAGTTAAATTTATATTTTTTGATGAAAAAGTTAATTAAAGTTAATGTTTTGATTTTTTTATTTTTTGTGGGAGAGAATATTTTTTATTATGCAAGAAGATATTTGTTGCTTTAAAAAATTCTAAAATGTTAGAAGTTAGTAAGTTTTAAAAATTGAAAGCAAGTAATTCAAAAAAAATTAAATTCCCAGAAAAGAGAAAGATGTGAAAAACAAAAATAAAAACTATTTAGATAAATTTCAAAATAGTCTTGACATAGAGAAAAAATTTTATATAATTAAATTAACAATTTAGATAATTATCGAAATAGAATTAAAGGAAGGGAAGTGATCCAGTGTTTTCTGATACCTTTAAGGCCTTGTCAGACCCCGTTAGGCTAGAGATTTTAAATATGCTTAGGTCAGGCAGGATGAATGCAGGAGAAATTGCCGACAAGTTTGACCTATCCAAGGCGACAATCTCCCACCACCTAAAAATTTTAAAAGACCAAGATCTAATTTACGAAGAAAAGGAAAAGAACTTTATTTACTACGAACTCAACACTTCAGTTTTTGAAGAAATACTTACATGGATTGTGAAATTCAAAGGAGGTCCAGATGAAAAATAAATTTAAACTAAGAAAAGATTCAATAATTTCCATTGTCGCATCAATTTTACTTGTAATAATTTTTAATCTCTTGTTTTACCACAAGATGCCAGCAGAACTTCCAACTCACTGGAATTTCCAAGGAGAAGCCGATGACTATAGCTCAAAGTTTCATGCTATGGTAGTAATTCAAGGCTTTCTTGTACTTATGAATGCCTTCCTCTGCTTTATGCTAGACAGTGACCCAAAAAATAAGAAACAATTTAACCTTGTAATGACAATAAGTAAGCTTTCCATGCCCGCAATAATGCTTTTGATTTATATAATAACAGTTATGGCAGGATTTGGAAGAGAGGTAAAGGTGTCAACGATACTTCCAATTTTTATTGGTCTTTTATTTATCGCCATTGGCAACTACCTTCCAAAGATAAAGAGGAACTACACTATGGGGATAAAGCTACCTTGGACCCTTAACAGCGACGAGAACTGGAGAAGGACTCACAGGCTTGGTGGAATTTGCTTTATAATAATTGGACTTTCCCTAATCCTTTCAGTATTTTTAAAGAGTGAAATTGTATTTTTAGTTCCACTTATACTTGGTGGAATAATTCCAGCAATTTATTCTTACTATCTTTACACAAAGGGAATTTAAAAAAAGCCTTGTTTAACTTCCAAGGCATAAAAAAGCTCTTGCAGAATTTTTGCAAGAGTTTCTTTTTTGTAAATTTTTATAACTTATAATTTTCTATTTTTCCTCGATATTTCAAGGGGAAGTTTTTCTCTTTCTCTTTTGACCTTACTTGCTTCTAATTCTAAGACTGCGTAGTTTTTGTCTTCGCCAAGGTCCACTTCTATCTTGCCACTTGGGTCAACTATAAGAGAGTGGGCGTAGGCATTTTTTGACAAGTCATGGTCTCTTGCTATGGCAGGTGAGACTAGATAGCATTGGGTGTCAACTGCACGGGCTCTGTTTAAGAGGTGGAAGTGAACTTCGCCAGTCTTCTTCATAAAGGTTGAAGGGACAAAGATGACTTCTGCTCCATAGTCCCTAAAAGTTTGGAAGAGTTCTGGAAACCTCAAGTCAAAACAAATTGCGAGGCCAAAAGTTCCGTACTCTGTTTCAAAAACTCCAAGGGACTTGCCACCAGAGATTGTGGCAGACTCCTTATAGCCTTCGATGTCGAAGAGGTGGATCTTGGAGTACCTGTAGATTTCTCTGCCAGCCTTATCAAAGACATAGGACCTGTTGTAGATCTTGTCCCCTGACTTAATTGGAATAGACCCACCAATTAGGTAGACCTCATTGTCCCTTGCCACCTGGCTCATCTTCTCATAAGTTTCGCCAAAGTCCTCTTCAGCAAATTTTGTGAAGTAGGAGTTTTGGTAGGGGCAGTTCCACATCTCAGGTAGACAAACTACATCTGCTCCTTTTTTCTTTACAAGGTCTATAGATTCTTCCATTGTCTTTAAGTTTTCTTCCTTGTCGCCCTTAGCAGGCAGCTGAATTATTCCAACCTTAAAATCTTTCATAGGCACCTCATATTAAATTTAAAAAGCCAAGACATAGGACCACTAAGCCGAGGACAATCCTGTAGTATCCAAAGGGAATGAAGTCGTGTTCACGAACGTAGCCCAAGAATTTTTTGATAACAACAAGGGCAACGATATAGGAGATTATACCTCCAAGAAGGATCAAGAACCATTGCCATAGGCTGAAGGAAAATCCAATTTTTAAAATCTTTAGGGCAGTTGCGCCAAGCATGGTTGGGACTGCTAGATAAAAGGAAAACTTGGCAGCACTTGTTCTTGAACAACCAAGTAGCATGGCTCCAATAATTGTCGCCGCTGAACGAGATGTGCCTGGCACCATGGCAAGGCATTGGAAGAAGCCAATGAAGAGGGCAGTCTTTAGTCCAATGTCATTTAGGGTCTCGTACTTAAAGTCCTTACCCTTGTTATTTTTTTCCATAAAAATAATTACTATCCCGTAAAGGATAAGTGCGATAGCAACTGTAATGGGATTAAAGAGATGGGCATCGATGAAGTCATCTAAGATGAAGCCAAAGAAGGCTGCTGGCAAGAAGCCCACAATGATCTTTGCAATTAGTCTCATTGTCTCAAGGTCCCTGTACTTGAATTTTTCTTTTAAGCTTAGTTCATTGTACTTTTCTTCTCCAAGAAGAGGAAGTAATTTTCCCTTGGCAATTGGATTGATGTCATAGAAGTAGAGATAAACTACTGCTAGGATGGCACCAAGTTGGATGATGACACTAAAGGCATTGGAAAAGGCCTTGGGTTCAAGTTTTATAAAGCTGTCAGCTATTATAAGGTGGCCTGTTGATGATACAGGCAAAAATTCTGTAAGTCCCTCGATGATGCCGAGGAAGATTACTTTTATTAAATCTAAAATCATATTAACCTCCAATATTTTTTCAAAGCTTATTATAACATTTGTCGCAAAAAAAATAAAAGACCCTGGCTTTTGAACTGACCCCCAAAAGTTGGACTAACAAA
>NZ_KQ960203.1:0-1024 GCF_001553125.1 Peptoniphilus sp. DNF00840 | reverse complement strand
CAGATTGTAGACAAACCCAGGAATAATTCCTGGGTTTGTTGCATTTTTAATGTATTTATTAAAAAAGTCCTTAATTTATTCAAAGTTAAATCCTTATTAGGATCCAATTTATATAGTAGTATTGCTAATTTTTTCATATTTATGCATGCAAATGTAAGTGCAGCTTTCATTTCCATTTTTGCTAGTCCAATCATATTTGTGTATCTAAATCCATGGAATTCTTTTGCACTTCCAAATTGTCTTTCTACTGTTTCTTTTCTTCTTTTGTATTCTTCTTTTCCTTGTTTGGTGTATCTATACTCTTCTGTTTCGTCTAAGTATTTCTGCCAAATGTGTCTTGTGATTACTTTTTGATGGTTTTTACTCTGTGTGCATCTTTTGAGATTAGGACATTTTTTGCATTGTTCTTTTTTGCTTTTGTATTCTCTATATCCTTCTCTATTTGTTGTTGTGTATTCTAGTATTTGATTTTCTGGGCATAGGTAACAGTCGTAGTATTCATCATATATGAATTCTCTTTTGTAGTAGGGGTTTTCTATTTTTGGTTTTCTTTTTGGTGCTGTGTAAGGGAATACTGGTTGTATTCCGTCTTCTAGTAGTTTTTTTGCTATGGCTGGTGTTTTGTAGCCTGCATCCATGACTATTTTTTCTGGTTTGTATTTTTTTAGTTTTTCTTCATAAAATGGTAGTAGGGTTGTGCTGTCATGTAGATTTCCCGGAAATGTTTTGTGTCCTAATATCCAACCGTTTTTGTCTACTGATGTTTCTACACAGTAGGCGAAGACTTCTTTGTGTTCTCCTTTATGGAAGAGTCCACTTTCTGGATCTGTTGTTGAAACTGTTATTTCTTTTGTTTCTTCTTTTTTATTTTTTTCTATTAATGGTTTTTTACCATGTTCTTTCCTATCTTCTTCTATTTCTTTGTCTAATTCTTCTTGGTATGCCTTTGTTACTTTTTTGATTTCTTCTTTTTTGTTTTTATGTCTATTTGCATGGGCTTTTACATGTGTTGAGTCTACGAATT
>NZ_KQ960202.1:0-19128 GCF_001553125.1 Peptoniphilus sp. DNF00840 | reverse complement strand
TGGTATTAGGTCCAACTTTATGGGGTCACCACAGAAATTCCCCGAGTTTTAATTTAATAATTCTTTGGCAATAGCATTAACTTGCTTGCCATCTGCCTTACCCTTAATTAAAGGCATGACATTTTTCATTAATTTTCCAATATCCTTCATTGATGTTATTTCATTTTCGTCAATTACTTTTTGTATGATTTCTTTTAATTCTTCATCTGATAATTGCTCAGGTAAGTAATCAAGTAATATTTCCATTTCTTGATTTGTATGTTCAACCAAGTCTTCTCTATTACCTTTTTTAAATTCTTCAATTGACGACTTTTTTTCTTTTAGCTGCTTGCCAATGATATTTTCAATATCACTGTCGTCAAGCTCAACTCGTTCATCTACTTCTTTTTGTTTAATAGCTGCACGAACCATGGTGATAACATCTTTGCGAAGTTTATCTTTATTTTTCATAGCATCCTTTAAGTCAGCCATGAGTCTCTCTTTTAGAGACATAAGAACACCCTCTTTAATATCTGTGTTTTTTTCTGCGTGCCTCTTCGGATTTTTTCTTCCTTCTAACACTTGGTTTTTCGTAATGTTCTCTTTTTCTTACTTCTTTGAGAACTCCACTAGTGGCACATTGTCTTTTGAATCTTTTTAGCGCATTGTCTAAAGATTCATTTTCACCAACCCTGATTTCGGACATTTTTTAACCTCCTCTCGTAGAAAAGAGTATGACCTTCCGGCCAATTTAGGTTTATTATACTCTATAAGTCCCAAAACTTCAATAATATTTTTCTTATTTACATTTTAATTTTTATTTTTTACTAATCAAATTTAAAAGTAAAATCTTCTCGAAAAATTAAAAATTTTATTTGTCTTCGTCTCTCTTAAATTATTTTTCGCATCCGCAAAATAAATATAAACTAGTTCACCGCTTTGACTTTTTTAATTTCTTATTAAAATTTAAAATGACATAAAAAAAGCCAGGACATTTATCCCAGCTTTAGTAAAAATTTTTATCATCCTGGTGGCCAATTTAAACTTCTTCCTCCAAGTACATGGAAGTGAAGGTGATCTACAGTTTGACCTCCGTCTTCTTTGCAATTGTTTACGATCCTATAACCCTTAGTAAGACCTTCTTCAGCACAAAGTTTCTTTGCAACTAAGAAGATGTGACCTATTAGGTCTTTGTGGTTTTCATCAAGATCATCTGCTGATGTTATGTGTTCCTTTGGAACAATTAAAAAATGAGTAGGTGCTTGTGGGTCTATGTCTCTAAAGGCATACACAAGTTCATCTTCATAAAGTTTTGTTGAAGGAATTTCTCCCTTTATTATTTTACAAAATAAACAGTCCATCCTTACCTCCTTTTGGCTTCAACTTCTTTGCAGAGTTCATTCCACTGACATTCTCTACAAATTTCTTCTCGCCTATTCTTTAAAAATATTATATCACAGGCAAGCTTTTTTATGTCCTCCCAGGAATAAATTTCATCTTGAGTTAGGTTTAAAAAATCTAAAACTCTTTTGTCGTAAGACTTAACTAAGTCGTCATTCTTGCACTTATGTCCAAGGTTTTCTGGACAAGGACCACAAATATCATCAAGGTCAGCTAGTAGCTTAACCTCTGGATTCTCTTCTAGTTCCTTAATAAGCCTTGTCATATTTTTTGAAAAATCATCACTGTAACCCTGACCAACAAAATTTTTTGTGCACAAGAGATGGTGAGCTCTTATATTTAACATTTAATCACCAAGAACTTCACAATTTGCAATTTCGCCCGTATCTAAAATTTTCACTTTCTTAATTTTATTTGTAAGCTCTTCCTTAGATTTTGTCTTAACCCTAATGTAGTTAGTAGTGTAACCATAATAAACTCCATCATGTTCTTCTTCAAATAAAACAGACTGTGGTGTCTTCATATTTTCTCTTTCAAAAATTTCTTGATATTCTTCTCCAAGAGCAATTAATTTTTCAGATCTTTCCTTCTTAACATTTCCATCAATTTGATTTTTCATGACGGCGGCCTTTGTGTTTTTCCTCTTAGAATATTTGAAGACGTGAATCCTTGAAAAGCCAACTTCTCTTACAATCTTCATTGAATCTTTAAAGTCCTCATCACTTTCTCCAGGGAAACCAACAATTATATCTGTTGTAAGTCCTGCATGAGGCATATACTTCCTGATAATATTTGCCTTTTCAATATACTCTTCACGAGTGTATCGCCTATTCATAGCTTTAAGAATATTGTTTGATCCACTTTGAAGAGATAGATGGAAGTGGTCACATAACTTTCCAGTCTTAAGTCCCCTTTCCATAAAGTCATCACTTATAATAAGTGGTTCAACAGATGAAAGTCTTATCCTTTCAATTCCATCCACCTCAGCTATGGCTTCTATTAAATCTATTAATCTTATATCCCCAAGGTCCTTTCCAAAAGAACCGATATGAATTCCTGTTAGAACAATTTCTTTAAAGCCCCTATGAGCAAGAGTTCTTGCCTCTCTAACTGAGTCTTCAATTGTTCTTGACCTAATGGGTCCTCTTGCAAAGGGAATAATACAATAGGTACAAAATCTGTTGCAACCATCTTGGACCTTCATATAGGCACGAGTCCTGTTGTTGCTATCAAAATTAGTTGTATTGGCAAATTCACGGACGTTTTTTAAGTCCTTAACAATGTTTATCTTTTCATTGTTTTTCTTGGACTCTTCTATTAAGTCTACAATCCTATTTCTTTCTGTTGTGCCAACAACAACATCAACTCCCTCGATGCTTTTCACTTCCTCAGGAGAAACTTGTGAATAACATCCCACAACTGCAACAACTGAGTCTGGATTAATCTTCTTGGATTTTCTAATAAACTGCCTTGATTTTCTGTCTGATAAGTTTGTAACTGTGCAAGTATTAACTATATAAACATCACTAAAGTCATCATTTTCAACTTGTCTATATCCCCTACTTTCAAAGAGTTCACTCATGGCTTCTGATTCGTATTGATTAACCTTACAGCCAAGAGTTAAAATTGAAAAAGTTTTTTCCATTACTCACACTCCTTTGCGTGTATTATATAAAAAGAAGCTGTAATAGCTGCAGTCTCTGCTCGAAGGATTCTCCTTCCAAGTCCGACCTTTTTTGCTTCACTTAATATTTCAAGTTCTCTTTCTGAAATACCACCTTCTGGTCCAATAACAAGTCCTACATTATTGCTTAAAGACTTTATTACATCGCCCAATTGCGTCTTACTTTCATCTTCATAACATAAAACTAAATCGCCAGAAAAATTTAAAATATCTTCTGTCTTTATTATGTCATGGACTATAGGTATTACATCCCTTTTTGATTGTTTTGCAGCTGACTCCACAATTTTTTGAAATCTTTCAATTTTCTTTTCTTTTTTCTTGGAAATATCTGAGATAGACCTATCCATTATAAGAGGATAAAAGTCACTAACTCCAATTTCTGTGGCATGCCTTAAAACATCTTCTGACTTATTATTTTTTAAAACTCCAAAAAATAAGGAAAGTCTAACCTTAGATTCATTAGATTCTTTGACTTCCCCAAGATTTTTTATTTTTTCGCCTTCATAAGCAAAGGAAAAAATCCCATCTTCAAAAACAACTTGAAAGACTTCTCCATCATTTATCCTTATTACATTTTTTAAGTGATGAAGAGTTTCCTCCTTTAAATTTGTATTTCCTTGGAACTTTCTATCTTCAAAAAATCTATACATTTAATCTTCCTACAATAGCAACCCAATTGTTTTTTTCCAACTCGTCAATAATTTCGAATCCATTTTCTTCTAGGGCATCAATTACCATTTGTCTTCTCTCTTTTATAATTCCTGAAGTTATAAAAATTCCACCCTTATCCATGTGGTTCTTTAGATTTTTAATTTCATCCACAATTATTTCTGCAATAATATTTGAAACTATTAGGTCTGCTCTACCCTTTACCACGTCAAGAAGGTTTCCCTTTTTGATATCCATCTTGTCTTTGATATTATTTAAGCTTGCATTTTCATGAGAAGCATCAATGCACTTGTCATCAATATCAACTGCAAGGGCTCTCTTTGCTCCAAGCTTTAAAGCCGCTATAGCAAGGATACCTGACCCGCAACCTATATCAAAGATTTCGTCATCTCTTTTTACATATCTCTCTAAAAGTTCAAGGCACATATATGTTGACTCATGAGTTCCTGTTCCAAAAGCCATACCTGGGTTTATTTTTATTACTATTCTCTTGTTATTGCCATAAGCTTCCCACTCAGGAACAATGGCAAGCTTCTCACCAATTTCTAGTGGCTTGTAATATTTTTTCCAATTGTTAGCCCAGTCTTCGTCATCCTTTTCTTCTATAAGACATTGGCCAAGATTTTTTTCACTCAAGTCATCTTTTAAATTCTTTGCATCTTCCATATTTTCAGGATAAACTCTAAGTGCAAAAACACCTTCCTTTGAGTTTAAAAGAGGATAATCTATAAAGTCCCAATCCTTTTCGTCTTGATCTAACTCTTCAACTATGTCGCTAGAAATTTCTTCTGTTGTATAAATTCCATAATCAAATAGAATTCCTTCAATGATATCTTTTTTATCCTTTGAAGTATTTATTGTCATTTCAATGTATTTCATCTAATCACCTTGTTTCATTATATTATAGATAATTTCTTTATACAAATTAAAAAATGCGAATCAGTGATCCGCATTAATCAAATAAGTTCTTTAATTTATCTAAAAATGATTTTTTATTTTCTGTAACTTCTGGCTCTGTTTCTCTTAATTCTTCAAGAAGTTTCTTTTGCTCGTCGCTAACCTTTTTTGGGATAATAATATCAACTTTGAAGAAGAGGTCTCCCCTTTGTTTTTCTCTATTGACATAAGGGACTCCTTCTCCCTTTAGCCTAAAAATTGTTCCACCTGTAGTTCCCTTAGGGATATCATAGTCTACGATCTTCTTAAGAGTTGGGACTTTAATCTTTGCTCCAAGAACTGCATCAGAATAAGAAATCGGAATATTTAAGTAGATGTCGTTACCTTCTCTCTTAAAGACTGCATCTGATCTAACTCTAATGTAGACGAAGATGTCTCCATTCTCGCCACCATTCTCTCCAACAGAACCTTGGTTTCTAAGTGAAATTATATTTCCTGTGTCAACTCCCTTAGGAATGTTTACTTTTAACTTCTTAGTTCTTAGCTTGCTTCCTCTTCCACCACATTCTTTACATGGTTTTTCTATAACTTCTCCTGTTCCCTTACAGTCTTCACAAGCTGAAGTCCTTACAAACCTTCCAAAAGGTGTGTTTTGTTCTGAAGTAACTTGACCTGTACCATGACAAGTTTCACAAGTGTGTTTTTCACTTCCCGGTTCCATCTTGCTGCCATGACAGTGGGAGCACTCTTCCCTAACCTTAACAGAAATTTCTTTTTCCACTCCAAATATTGCTTCAAAGAAATCAAGAGTAACGTCTACTCTTGCATCAGGTCCCTTCTTAGGCATATCTTTTCTGTTTGCATATTCATATCTATTTGATCTTGAGCTGCCGAAAATATCAAAGATGTCATCAAAGATATCAGAGAAACCTCCAAAGCCACTTCCTCCTGATCCACCCATGTTGCCCTTAAGTCCTTCTTCGCCATAGGCATCATAAATTTGTCTCTTTTCATCATCAGCTAAGACTTCATAGGCATAGGATATTTCTTTGAACTTTGCCTCAGCAACTTTATCTCCTGGATTTAAGTCGGGGTGATACTTTTTAGCAAGCTTCTTATAAGATTTCTTTAACTCTTCTTTACTTACATTTTTTTCAACTTCAAGAATTTCATAAAAATTTCTCATCTTCCACCTCAATAGTTGTATATTCTAATATAAAAACTAGAAAAAATAAAGTTTATTTACACTTTTATAATTTGATTTTAAAAAGTAAATTTACAAGAATTCCAAAAAATTTTCTACATAAAAAAAGTTGCAGCCGAAACTGCAACATTTTTATTTAATTATTATTCTTCGTCTTCATCCACAACTTCATAGTCAGCGTCAACTACATCATCATCAGCTTGTGCTTGTGAGCCACCAGCTTGACCTTGACCAGCTTGTTGTTTATAAATTTCTTCTGAAATTGCGTAAAAAGCTTGAGTTAATTCTTCAGTCTTAGACTTAATAGCTTCAAGATCTTCACCATCTTTTACATCCTTAAGTCCCTTGATTGCTTCTTCAATCTTAGTCTTGTCTGCATCAGAAATCTTTCCTTCTACATCCTTAAGTGTGTTTTCAGATTGATAAATCATTGAGTCAGCGTTGTTTCTAGCTTCAATTAAGTCTTTCTTCTTAGCATCTTCTTGAGCATACATTTCTGCTTCCTTAACTTTCTTTTCGATTTCTTCTTCGTTTAAGTTAGTTGAAGATGTAATTGTGATGTGTTGTTCTTTACCAGTACCCATGTCCTTAGCGCTTACATTTACAATACCATTTGCATCAATATCAAAAGTTACTTCGATTTGTGGCACTCCTCTTCTTGCTGGTGCAATACCATCAAGTGTAAATCTACCAAGAGTTACATTGTCTTTTGCCATTTGTCTTTCACCTTGAAGTACGTGAATTTCTACGGAAGTTTGATTATCTGCTGCAGTTGTAAATATTTGCGACTTCTTAGTTGGGATAGTTGTATTTCTTTCAATAAGTCTTGTTGTAATGTTACCCATTGTTTCAATTCCTAGAGAAAGTGGTGTTACGTCAAGAAGGAGTAGGTCCTTAACATCTCCAGAAAGAACTCCACCTTGGATAGCTGCACCAAGAGCTACACATTCGTCTGGGTTAATGTCCTTTTGAGGATTCTTTCCAGTTAACTTTCTAATACATTCTTGAACTGCTGGAATTCTTGTAGAACCTCCAACTAGAAGAACTTTATCTATTTCATTTGCAGAAAGTCCTGCGTCTTTTAAAGCATCCTTAACAGGTCCTTCAGTCATCTTAACAAGGTCTGCTGTAAGTTCGTCGAACTTAGCACGAGTGATATCCATATTTAAGTGAAGCGGACCAGCTTGAGAAGCTGTGATAAATGGAAGGTTAACATTTGTTGACATTGTAGAAGAAAGTTCCTTCTTTGCCTTTTCAGCTGCTTCCTTTAATCTTTGTAGGCTCATTTTGTCAGCCTTAAGGTCAATTCCATTTTCTTTTTTGAATTCTTCAGCAATATAATCAATTAGTCTATTGTCGAAGTCATCTCCACCAAGTTTATTGTTACCACGAGTTGCGTGTACTTCAAAGACACCGTCAGAAAGTTCAAGGATAGATACATCAAATGTACCACCACCAAGGTCATAAACCATAACAGTTTGTGCATCCTTGTCCTTGTCTTCTCCATAAGCAAGTGCTGCTGCAGTTGGTTCGTTTACAATTCTCTTTACATCAAGTCCTGCAATTCTTCCTGCATCCTTAGTTGCTTGTCTTTGAGCATCTGTAAAGTAAGCTGGAACAGTAATAACAGCTTCTGTAATTTTTTCGCCAAGATAAGATTCAGCATCAGCTTTTAATTTTTGTAAAATCATAGCTGAAATATCTTGTGGAGTGTAAGTTTTTCCATCAATTTTTACTGTAAAATCTGAACCCATATGTCTCTTAATAGATGAGATTGTTCTATCAGGGTTTGTGATTGCTTGTCTCTTAGCAGTTTCACCTACTAATCTTTCTCCGTCTTTTGTGAAAGCTACTACTGATGGAGTAGTTCTGTTACCTTCAATGTTAGGAATTATTACAGATTCTCCACCTTCCATTACTGCTACTGCAGAGTTAGTTGTACCTAAATCAATTCCAATTATTTTTCCCATAAATATTTCCTCCTAAATCCTTATTGTGAAACTTTGACCATTGCAGGTCTTAGTGTTTTATCGTTAATTAAATAACCCTTTTGCAATACTTCTATAACATAACCACTGTCGTATTCTTCAGAATCTTCAGTGAGTACTGCGTGATGATACATTGGATCAAATTCTTTTCCCAATGCATCCATTTCAACTATGCCATCCTTTGCAAGTACGTCAGTAAGTTGATTTTTTATCATTAATATTCCGTCATAAGTTGAATCCTTGTCTACAATTGAGTCCAAGGCTCTTTCAAAGTTATCTATGACAGGAAGTAAGTCATTTGCAATTTTCTTTACTCCAAGCTCAACATACTCAGACTTTTGTGCCTCAGTCCTTCTCTTGCAGTTGGAGAAGTCTGCTTGAAGTCTCATAAACTTATCCATTAAACCTTGATACTTTTCATCATCAGAAGCATCTACTTCAGCTTCATCATTCACATCAAGATTTTCTTCTTTCATATCTATATCATCATTTTGTAAATTATCTTTTTTTATATCTTCATTCGTCATGTACTCCCTCACATTTCCTTCAATCCACTTTTCACTGCGTCGCTAAAAATTTTAACGACCTTGACCAATCTAATATAATCAATTCTAACTGGTCCAATGATCCCAATACTTCCATAGACTCCATGTTCCTTAGCGAAGGGAGCTCTTATAATAGTATTTTCCTTCATGAGACTTGCGATATTTTCTGATCCAATAATAACTTCAACATCACTGGTGAACTTATCATTTTTTAGGATTTGGAATAAGCTGTCCCGATCTTCTACTAAGCTCATAAAATCTCTAGCCTTGTCTAGGTCCTTATATTCATCAAAGTTTAAAATATTTGTAAGACCGTCATAATAAATGTCAATAGAAGACACATTTTTATTAAATTGACTAGCAATTTTTACAACATCAGAAATAAACTTGCCATGTCTTATCATGTCCTCTGAAAGTGAAATCTTAAGTGATTCAATTTCATTAAAATCAATTCCCGATATTTTTTCATTTAAGACCTTCTCTATTAGATGAAAATCTTCGTCAGAAATATTTTCTATCTCTAAAAAATACTTCTCAATAACTCCCTTGTCCCCAATGAGAACTAAAAGAGCTGTAAAGTCATCAAGCTTAACTAGAGTAAGTCTTTTGATTTTTGTATCGGCCTTCTGTGGTGTTATGAGATAAGCCGTACAAGAACTTAAATTGGCAAGGAGATTGACTGCATTTTTATAAAATTCTTCGTGATTTCTCGAAGTTAATAAAAGTCTCTCCATGATTTTTCTTGATGCATCTATGTCGTGAAAACTACTAAAGTTTTTAAAGATTTCATCAACATAGAAGCGATAAGCCTGCTCAGACGGAATTCTTCCTGCTGACTGATGTGGCTTATTTAAAAAACCTAGATCTTCAAGATCTGCCATTTCATTTCTTATAGTCGCTGAACTAACTCCAAGGTCGTAATCTTTGGAAAGTGTTCGCGAACCAACTGGAGTTGGCATATCTATATACGCCTCAATTATGGCATTTAAAATATTAATTTTTCTAGTATCCATAACTCCTCCTTTGTTAGCACTCATTAACCTCGAGTGCTAATCTATGTATATAATACTTCACACCTAATACTTTGTCAAGGATATTTGTAAATAATTTTGACTTTTTTTGACTTTCTTTACTTTATTTATTTTATTTAATAAGTATTTAGGACTTTAAATTTTAACAGGTCTTAAATTAATAAATTTTCATAAAGTTATTACACTTTATTTTTTTGTTTTATTTCTTTAGTTTCTCTCTACAAAGTTGTAAAAAATTTTTTTCAAAAGTTTGTGTGCTCATAAAATAATATAACTTTATAATTTTTTATAAAGTCCTCCCTTCATATAAATTGTTTTTCTTTAACTAATCATTAACTAATAAAGTAGAAAAAATTTTTTAAACCTACAAGCTCCTTGGAGCCTCTTGATACAAATTTATATGATATAATTTTTATTTTTTATAGTCTCTATGTCTATAGGGACCCTCCACAACTTAAACTTATAAAAATTTTTTGCACAATTTGTTAAATAAAAAAATTTGCTTCACCACTCTATTTAAAATTTTATAAGTTGATTTAATGCAAGAATTTTATTTTTATTTTGTAACATCATACCTACAACTTATAAGATAAATAGTTATCCAATCTTTTGCCTATTTATGATAAAATTAGAAATTGGAGATGATCACATGAAAAAAAATGAAACCCTATCTTTTATTCTTACAATTGTAGCTGCAGTTCTAATTGCACTTTTTGTGAGAAATTTTATTTTTAATATAGCTGTAGTTAATGGAGAGTCCATGCACCCCACTTTAAATGAAAGAGATAAGTTAATTTGTCTTTCTTATAAGAGATACACTGACCTTCCTCGTGGAGAAATTGTGGTAATAGATGCACCAAATGACAATAGAAATTATATTAAGAGATTAATTGGAAAGCCTGGCGACACAATAGAATTTAAAGATGGAAAAGTTATATTAAATGGAAAAGTCTTGGAAGAAGCTTATACTTCATCAGACTATACAGAGTCTGATGTTGAATGCTTTAAATTAAAAGATGATGAGTATTTTGTCATGGGAGACAACAGACTTCCAGGAATGAGCATTGACTCCAGATACTTTGGACCAATTGAAAAGAAAAGAATAAAATCAGCAGCAGTATATAGGATTTTACCTCTAAGAAATAGAGGAAAAATTTAAAATATTTAATCCCCATGAAATCGGAGGTAAAAATTTGAGAAATCAAAAAAATATTAGAAATTTTTCAATAATAGCACACATTGATCACGGAAAATCTACTCTTGCCGACAGATTAATCGAATCAACAGGCATGCTTACAAAGAGAGAAATGGAACAACAAGTCCTTGACTCCATGGACCTTGAACGTGAAAGAGGAATTACAATTAAATTAAAGGCAGTAAGGTTAATCTATAAAGACGACAGAGATGGTCAAGAGTACATCTTAAACCTTATTGACACTCCAGGCCACGTAGACTTTAACTATGAAGTTTCTCGTTCTCTTGCAGCATGTGAAGGTGCCATTGTTGTTGTTGATGCTGCCCAAGGTGTTGAAGCTCAAACCCTTGCCAATGTTTATCTAGCAATTGACCAAGATCTTGAACTTGTACCAGTAATAAATAAAATCGACCTACCAAGTGCTAGACCAGAAGAAATAAAAGAAGAAATCGAAGATATTATTGGAATTGATACTGAAGGAATTCCTCTTATCTCTGCAAAGGAAGGAATTGGTATTGATGATGTTCTTCACGCAATTATTGATAAGGTCCCTGCCCCAAGTGGAGACCATAATGCTCCCCTTAAGGCTTTAATCTTTGACTCCTTCTACGATTCTTACAAGGGAGTAATTTGTGATGTGAGAGTTGTTGATGGATCCGTTAAACCTGGCGACGAAATAATTATGATGGCAACAGGCAAGTCCTTTGAAGTTGTTGAAGTTGGAGTTACTTCAAATGGTCACATACCTCTTGATTCTTTAAGTGCTGGTGAAGTTGGATACATAACTGCTTCTATTAAAAATGTTAAAGACGCAAGAGTTGGTGACACCATTACCCTTAAGAATAATAGGGCTGATGAACCAATGCCTGGTTACAAAAAAGTAGTGCCTATGGTCTTCTGTGGGGTTTACCCTGGCGAAGGCGAAGAATACAACAACGTTCGTGAAGCCTTAGAAAAGCTACAGGTGAATGATGCTGCCCTTGACTTTGAAGCTGAAACTTCTGTTGCCCTTGGCTTTGGTTTTAGGTGTGGCTTCTTAGGTCTTCTTCACATGGAAATAATTCAAGAAAGACTTGAGAGAGAGTTTGACTTAAATATTGTCACTACTGCCCCATCAGTTATATACAATGTAATGAAAAAAAAT
Source organism: Peptoniphilus sp. DNF00840 (assembly GCF_001553125.1). Taxonomy (NCBI): domain Bacteria; kingdom Bacillati; phylum Bacillota; class Tissierellia; order Tissierellales; family Peptoniphilaceae; genus Peptoniphilus; species Peptoniphilus sp. DNF00840. The sequence continues at coordinate 7,391 of NZ_KQ960202.1, read as the reverse complement.
GGTGAGATGATTTCAATTCAAAATCCATCTAACCTTCCTGATCCAACTGAAATTGACTATATGGAAGAACCAATTGTCAAGGCAGAGATTATGACCCCAACAGATTACGTTGGTCAAGTTATGGAACTTTGTCAAAACAGACGTGGCGTCTTTAAGAATATGGAATATTTAGAAGAAACTAGAGCCCTTATCACCTACCACATGCCACTTAACGAAGTTATTTATGACTTCTTTGATGCCCTTAAGTCCAAGACTCGTGGCTATGCATCTTATGATTATGAATTAATTGGCTATGAAAAATCTGACCTTGTTAAGTTAGATATCCTAATAAATGAAGAGCTTGTTGATGCCTTCTCCTTAATTGTTCACGAATCTTCTGCATACAATCGTGCTAGAAATGTTTGTGAAAAATTAAAGGATGTAATCCCTAGACACCAATTTGCAGTGCCAATCCAAGCAGCAATTGGAAATAAAATAATTGCAAGAGAAACTATTCGTGCCCTTAGAAAGGACGTACTTGCAAAATGTTATGGTGGAGATATTACGAGAAAGAGAAAGCTTCTTGAAAAGCAAAAAGAAGGAAAGAAGAGAATGCGTACTGTGGGTAGCGTAGAAATTCCACAAGATGCCTTCTTATCAGTTTTAAAATATGATGAAGACAAATAAGATTTCAATTTATATTCATATACCCTTTTGTGAGAGTAGATGTCACTATTGTGACTTCTGCTCTTCTCTTTTAAGTGAAACTAATGTAGAAAAATATTTTAAATATTTGAGAAAAGAAATTAAATTACACGAGGACTTTTTAAAAGATAGGGTCATTGACACTGTTTTTATTGGTGGAGGAACTCCCTCTTCAGTTGACTCTAGCTTTATAAAAGAAATTATGAAAGACTTATCATCCTTTGAGTTTTCTAATGACAAAGAAATAAGTATAGAGTCAAACCCAAACTCTCTAACTAGAGAAAAGGCAGAAGCATATTTTTCTTCTGGCATAAATAGAATTTCCCTTGGTGCCCAATCCTTTAACGAAGAGATCTTAAAAAGAATTGGAAGAATTCATAAAAAAGATGATATTTATAAAGCCATAAAAATTGCCAGGTCAGCTGGCTTTGAAAATATAAATTTAGATTTAATGCTTGCCCTACCTGGTCAAAAATTTTCTGATATTGAAGAGTCTATAAAAGAAGTCAAAGAATTAAATCTTCCACATATTTCTTATTACTCACTTATATTAGAAGAAGGAACTAAACTTTATAGAAAGTATGAAAAGTCTCCTCTGACCTTTCCTACTGAAGATGAAGACCGAAGGATGTATCACTATGTAGTAGATGAGCTTAAAAATATTGGTATAAAGCAATATGAAATTTCTAATTTTGCCAAGGAAGGCTATGAGTGTCGACACAACATGACCTATTGGAAGCTAAGAGATTATATTTCCTTTGGCCTTTCTGCCTCATCAAATATTGGAAACTTGAGATACACAAATTATTATAACTTTAAAGATTATTATGAGGCTCTTGATACAAATGAAAAACCTATAGGCTTCTCAGAAAACTTAAGTATAACTGATAGGATGAATGAGTTTATAATGATGGGACTAAGACTTAACTCTGGCATTGACTTAGATGAGTTTAAGAAAAAATTTAATGAAGACTTTTTAAAAATTTATGATAAAGAAATAGATAAAAACTTAAAATCAAATTTAATTTTATTAGAAGATAACAATTTAAGACTTACAGAAAAGGGACGTGACCTTTCCAACCAAGTTGAATTAGATTTCTTTAAATAAGCACGCACACAAAAAGAGGTAGACCCTTGATCTACCTCTTTTTCTCATTCTCTTTTTTATTTTATTAGAATTTATTTACCACTTTTAAATAAAAAAGAGAAACTTTCCCGGGAAAATTTCTCTTAGCCAGCGATCTTGCTGTTAAGTTCCTTAGCTAGTCGACTTAGCTTTCTGGAAGCTTGATTTTTGTGGATTATATTTTTATTTGCAGCCTTCTTTAACTTTTTATCTGCAACAATAAGAAGTTCTTTAGCATCGTCAATTCTATCTTCATTAAGAGCTGCTCTAAAGTTTTTAACTGCATTTTTCATTTCAGTTCTAATTGGTTTGTTTTGTTCAGAATTTCTTCTAGCAACATCAATTCTCTTGATAGCTGATTTAATATTTGCCATTGTTTCACCTCCAATATTTAACGCTTTTGCTATTTTACCACGAATTACAAATCATTGCAAGTGATTTTCAAGAAGTCTTGCAAATTCTAATTCTTATTACAATATTTGACAATTAAAGTTTCCATAATTAATTTTTCATCAATGGATGAAGTTTTAAAAAGCTCGTCAGTTTTTATTAATTCCTCATAAAAATTAATTAAAAATTCTTTAGAAAAGTTTCTCTCAAAGTCTCTTATTTTTTTTAACTCGAAATTTTTCACTTCCATCTTATTTATTATGTCATTTTGACTTATGTTTTTTGTAGATAAAATCTTATAAGATAATAAATTTTTTACCTGCCTAATTACCATGGTAAAAATCTTAAGAGAAGGCTCTCCAAGTTTATAGAGATTGTGAAGTTCCTTTAAAGATTCTTCTCTCCTCCTCCCCATCATGGCATCTAAAAACTTAAAAATATTTGTATCAATATTTTCTGTAATCGTGCTAGATATATCTTCTCTTGAAATTTTTTTATTTTTGGCATGAGAAGCAATCTTATCCATTTCTGTCTTGAGGTCTAGGAGGCTTACATCTTCATTTTTTGAATTGTAACCACTCTCTCCTATAAATAGAGAAACTTCACTTTGACTAATTTCCTTTCCCTTCCTAATGAAGTAGCCTTTAATAAAGTTGTTGAGGTCCACAGGGTTTAACTTTGCAAAGTCCATGTCCCTATCTTTTTTCTTAAAGGCCTTGTAAAATTTTGTAGTCTTTTTGATGTTTGCCGTATCCCAAAAAATTAAAATTACAAAGTCAGATAAGTTGTCCAAAAAATCATAAAAGGAATCTTTTAAGTCATTTTCGCCTAAAAAATCAACTACATCACGAACAAGAACGACTTTCTTGTCATTCATTACTGGATAGGTCTCGCAAGCTGAGATAATATCCTCTGGCTTAACTTCGCTTCCCTTGAACTTGGTGTAGTTAAAGACCTCAGTACCCTTTACATATTTATTTATTAAATAGCCCACTGCATTTTCCATTAAATATTTTTCTTGTCCAAAAAATAAGTAGGCTCCAGAGTGGTCGCTATCTCTGTAGATTTTCTTGTAGTTCATAATTTTTCCTCGCCACAATATATAATAAGCTAGTGTTTAAAATAATCAAAATTAAATCAAGTTTATAATCTTGCTCTTTATTGTTCACTTCTATCCTAAGCTGATTTCCTAAAATTTTAAAATCAACTTCCCCATCTTTTGAAGTAACATAGTATATGATACCATGTTTTTCTAAATTCTCCAGACTCTCTTTATGGGGATGACCATAAGAATTTTCATAGCCTGCAGAAATCACTGCAAGTTTTGGTCTTGTCTTTTCTAAAAATTCATCACATGTTGAAGTCCTAGATCCATGGTGAGCAACTTTTAACAAGTCTATTTTTGAGTTAATTTCTCTCTCAATCTCTGCTGATATATCTCCTGTGAAAAGAGTCTTAAAACCCTTGTGGTCTAAGAGTAAGACCATGGATTTATCGTTTTCTTCTTCCTTCTTCTCATTATCTAGTAAGGCTTCCATCCTTGTGTCCTTAAAAAGTTTTACCTTATCTCCCTTAGAAAGTTTTATAATTTTTGAATATTTTTCTCCCTCTTCTAAGATGCTTGGGTCTTCTGGAAGATGATTTATAAAAATATTTTTTACCTTGTAGTTTTCTAAAATTTTATTTAAGTTGCCAAAATGATCCTCATCAAAGTGAGAAATAAAAATCCCATCTATTGTAGAAACACCTCTTAGCTTTAGACTTGGAAATAAATATTTTTCTGCAATTTTATTTTCAAACCTAGCCCCGCCAGTATCAATGAGATAATTCCTTCCCTTATAAGAAATCAAAGCACAGTCCCCCTGGTCTATATAAAGTTGACTTATCTCAAAGCTAATAAGGTCTCTGTATATACCATAGCCCATTAGGATAAATGCAAGAGCCCCATAGATTTCTATTATTCTTAAGTTAGGTTTAATGATTTCATCTAATTTACTCCTGTTTAGAATTACAAGAAGTAAGATATAGTAGATGAAAATATACTGGAACTTAAAGGCTTTTAATATTAAAAATATTGACCCCTTAGAAAGCAAAAGGCTTTCAAGTCCGTAAGTTGAATTCATTAACAAATTTAAAATTCTTCCGAGTAGACCAGGAAGTATACCCAAGCCCATAAGAAAACCTAAGGAGATGATAATAGAATAAATTGGAACTATTATTAAGTTTGCCAGAAAAACTAAAATTGAAAAACCAGAAAAGTAATAGTTTACTAGGGGAAAAATAGAAATTATTACTGACAAGGTCCCAACTATAGACTTACTTACAAGACTCCTACTTGAAACTCTTTCAATGAGATGGGGATAGACAAAAATCAAACCAAAAATTGCCCCATAGGACAACAATAGTGAGATGGAATAAATTGCCATGGGATTTATTAAAAGAATTATTGATAGACTTAAGAAGAAAATATCCTTATTGTCAATGTCCTCTTCCAAATAAGTGTTGCCCTTGTAAAGAATGTAAAACAAGAAGGCACGTAGAGCTGAAATCGGAAATCCAATTGCCATTATGTAAAAGGATAAAATAATCACTAAGACCAAGTCCGTAAACTTTTTATTCTTGCTCAGCTTTTTAATTATAAATTCTAAAAAGAGAGCAAGAACCCCAATGTGAAGTCCTGACACAGCTAATATATGACTCATACCAAGAGAGTCAAACCTATCCCTATCCAAAGAATCAACTAAAGACTTGTCAGCTAAGATTAAAGACCCAAGCAAGCCAGCGTTTCTTTCATCTAAATATTTATTAAAAAAATATTTTGCCCTATCAAGAAAAAGATTTGAAAACTTGTAGAGACCTCTAGGTTCAGAAATTTTCTCATATCTACTAATCTTTCCAAGGAGATAAATTCCCTGAGACTTATTATTCTTCTCGTAGTCAAAGGTACCCTTGTTCATTGCAGGAAGAGGCGGATAAAATTTCCCCTGAACTTTATACTTCCCTCCTCTTTCCAACTTTTCATAAATTAAGACCTTAGTCTTAAATTTTTTTCTGTTGATAGTCTCTGTCTTAATAATAGATTTGTTTTCATTAGATAAGACAACCTTGCCCATGACTTGTCCATCAAAGGCCTTTAAGCTGTAGTCCCTGAAGTTAAAATTTATAAAAACAAAGAGGATTACAAGAGGCAAGTATAAAAATTTATTTCTATCTTTCAAGGATAAAATATATACACTGCTAATAAGTAAAATTATTCCCACAAGAAGATAGGATTTTATGTAAATTGAAAGTATAATTCCAAAGATTACTCCTGCGAATAAGTACATAGGCACCCCTCTTCATTATATATCTTTTTAAGGTCATGGACCATGAAATATGTTAATATATTAGAGGAGGTAATTATGAATTTAGTTTACAAAAACCCTTACAAGACAAAATACAAATTAGAAATAATTGATAAAATACATCGCGACGGAATTACTTATGGAAAGCTTGCAAATCCTCCCTACTTCTTAGGTAGTGAAAGAGTTGCAGCAGACCAAATTATAATAAATGGAGAAGAGCCTAAATTTTTATCAGGCAACAAGTCTTATTTTAAAATTGATGAAGATACAAAAAGTGTAGAAATTGAAATTGGCTGGAAGAATAGACTCCTTCTCATGCAAGAAAATCTTGGCAACGCCCTTGTAAGACATTTCTTAACAGCCAACACAAACATAGAAATTATTGGCTACAAGGTTGAGAATTCTTCGTCCTATATTGATGTGTCTGCAAAAGATTTTAAGTTTATGACAGCAAAAAATATTGAGTCTCTTGCCAACTACGCAGTCTTCTCCAACCTCGCCATCGAAAGTTTTGACGACCACATTTCTATTGAAAGACTTGCAGACATCCCTTATGAAGGTCCAACCCTATCTAGAACTGGTGAAATTGGAATGATTTTTATTTCTTCTGTTGAGAAGCTAAATTCATTAATTAGGCTTACAATCACTTCAGGAGAAAATGCCTACAAGTTAGCCCGCAATTCTTTAAATATCTTAGACAATATGAAGATGTATCTAAATAGTGATAGCATTAACTCGGTATTTTCTGATGTTAAAAAGTTAAGAGCTAATATGAGTTCATCAAAAAATCCTCATAAGCTTGTTGAAGATGATGAGGTTAAAAGATTTAATAAAGATTTTGAAAAAGATAAGTCTGTTAATTCTAATAAATCAACAGAAACTATAAATGATATGAATATTGATGTAGATAAAAAACTTTTAAATGACGATGAATGTACTGTAAATAAAAAATCAGATAAAATTTTAGAAATTAAAAAAGAAGCCGCAAAAGAATTAGATATTAAAACCAAAGAAGAAAAAGAAAAGTATGATGCAGACTTCTTCCACAAAAAGTATAAGCTTGAATCCTTCAAGGACTTAAATAAATTTACAAGTCCTAACAAAGCCAAGGGGTCAATGGAAACTAATAAAAAAGAAAATAGTAATGAAGAAGAAAGAAATGCTAAAGTCGAAAACGAAGAAAAATACGATGCAAAATTCTTCCACGAAAAATACAAACTTGAATCCTTCAAAGACTTAAATAAATTTACAAGTACTAATAAAGATGAAAACTCAGATAAAGATACATTTAAGAAGGATAAGTTAGAAAATAATAATTCACAAGAAAAAAATCCGTCTTCTATAATACTAGATACCAAAGAAGAGGAAGAAAGGGCTTCTCTCTTCTATCAAGCAGTAGAAAGCTTTAAAAACTTTTCCACAGAATTTTCTGGCCTAAATTATATCTACAAGGTCCTTCAAGATGTAAACTTAAAAGAACTTCGTGAAATTTCAAATTACATTTTAAAAGAAAATGACTTTATACAGATTTATGGACTTAAAAATGGATCAAAATCAAAAATTATAATCCTAAGATCACAAAATCTAAACTTTGATCTTAAAAAGATTTTTGAAAAATTAAAAGACCACTTCAGCTTCACAGGAACAGGCAACATGTACACCCTAGACATCCAATGTAAAGAAGAAGACTTAACAAGAATTATGGAATCCTTCCTAATCGAAATAAGAAGAGAAGCAAAATAAATTTTATAATTATATTGTATGCCAACTAAAGTTAGTTGGCATTTTTTGTAATTAGCATACCCCCGGTTGGTGTGGTGACCCCATAAAGTTGGACCTAATACCAG
>NZ_KQ960201.1:0-67996 GCF_001553125.1 Peptoniphilus sp. DNF00840 | reverse complement strand
CATTAGTCCGCTGATGGTACTTGGTTGGCAACGATCTGGGAGAGTAAGTTATCGCCAGTTAAAAGGTCTATTGATGTAAGGATTCCTTTGTCAATAGACTTTTTATTTTAAATACTCCTTTTAAAATTAGTAAAATATTTTGCTTTAATTATTCCACAATGAGTAATCTCATTACATATTAAAGATAAGAAAATCTTCCAAGACTTGGGAGATTTTTTTATTGGAAAAATTTATATAGCTTTAAAATCTTTAAAGTTATTACCAACAATCTGCTTGACTTTAAAGTTAATGATTTTAAATTATTTTTAAGGTAAACTATAGGCAGGTGATAGTATGAAAAGTAAAGTCGCGAAAGTTCTAGCAATTTTAATTCTTATTCCAATAATTTTATTTGTAGGTCTACATATTTATCGTTGTCCAAAGCCAGAAGCAAAGAGAAATAATTCAGTCCATGGGGTTAAGGTAAATATAAAGGTGTCTAATGATGAAAGAACACCAATTATTAGAACTTTTGAAAGAGCAAAGTTTGAAAGTTTGCCTGAACAAAAAGTTATGAAGTTAAGAGATACAATTGCAGGAGCCATAGAAGGAGATATACCTTGCATACATTTAAATAAGGATAATAAATTTTATGTAGAGTTTATAGATAGGGGAGAAGTTTATGAACCTGCAATACCAAAGATTAAAATATTTGCCGATTCTTATTATAATGATAAAACAAGGGAGACAGTCATAGAAGGAGAACTAGATAGGCTTGACGACGGCAGATATTATTTTGAAACTAAGAGGTATAAGACTCAATTTGAAAAATGTTTTATGGAATACCTTAGAGTTGAAATTTATTATACTATTGATGGTGTGGACTATGTTTCAACTTTTGGGACCTTCCAAGATAATGCTAATGATGGGACTAACTTCTTTGAAAATGAAAAATTAGAAAAGCCAATTCCACCAGAAGAATAAGACAAAAAAATCAGAATAGATAAATTTACCTTCTTTATTGGACAATCCAGTAAGGATGGTATTTTTTGGTTATAGTTACAAAATTGATTTTTTGAAATTTTTGAGATTAAAATCATTACATTAATATAAATTATTTTAATATTTGAGCTCTGATACAATTAATATTGTTTAAATATTATATGAATAAAGTATACTAAGGAGGAATTTATGTTAAAAAGATTTGTTAATTTATTAGTTATTTTAATGTTTTTGTCTGTCTTTAATATAAGTGTATTTGCTTCCAAGGATAATGAACTTGAAAAAGTAAATTTTTTAAAGGAAAAAGGGATAATAGATGGTTATCCAGATGGTAGTTTAGGTCTTGAAAAAAATTTAAAAAGAAGTGAGATAACGAAAATCTTAGTTTATTCACTTGGAAATAAAAATAAGGCAATTGAATTACAAGGAAAAGAAATACCTTTTAGCGATGTAGGGAAAGATTACTGGGCCAACGGTGTGATTTCTTATGCAAAGAATAACATGAACTTAATAAGTGGGTATCCAGATGGAACATTTAAAGGTGAGAAAAATATTACTAATGCAGAGCTTCTAAAGATTCTTGTTTGCCACAAAAAGAATTTAAATAAGACTGCAATAAATAATGCTAAGTGGCCTTATGACTGGATTAAATGGGCTGAAGAAGAAAACATATGTGGGAAAAATATTAATCCAAATTCATTCGCACTTAGAAAAGATGCCTTTCAGTTTTTATATAATACAATTTATTCCAATTCAGAAAATTATAAATCTGAAAGCAAAAAATCTAAAAATGCATCTATTATTACAAAAGAAACTAAAGAATCAAGACATAATTATAACTATTATGAAAATAAGAAAAATAATAAAAAAAGTAATAATACATTAGTAAGTGAGAATAGTTCAGAGAATCAACATGTTATTGAATTGAAGAAGATTTTAAAGTCAATTATTGATTCAAGAAACGATGATTTATTAGACTTAGAAGGAGTGAAGACTCCAAAAAATGAAAAATCAATTGCTGATTTAAAAGCCCTTATGGAAGAAGCTAAAATTTTGTTAAATAAAAAAGACTTATCTCCAGATGAGGTAAAAAAACTTGAAGAATTGACAAAATTTGAAGGTAAAAAATATAGAGGATCCTTTAGAAAAATTGCAAAGAATATTCTTGTTGATTTCGAAGTATTAGGTGAAAGAGATGCCAGAAATAAAAACAATGACAAGAACTATACATCTTTAAAGAATAATCAAATAAAAATTAAAACAGCCCTTAGTGATGTTAAAAAAATAGGAGACTCTGAGGAGAGATATATTAAATTAAATTATATTTCTAAAAAGGATTATGATAGCTTTGATGCAATTTCTAAATCTACACCGCAATATAAAAAGCAAGAGTTAAATAAAGATCTTTATAGTGTTGAAGAAAAAGATGGAATAATAACAGTTACTATAAATGGTAAATTACCAGAAAATGTTAAAATTCTAAAGCCTATTGTTTATTTAAAATATGCTGACAATATTTATTTTGAAAATGGTGATTTAGTTTATACAAAAATCCCAATGAAAACTTTCATTAAGTTAAATATGGATGACATAACTTTTAATAAAGAAACAATAAAAGAACACCTAGAAATGGATAATGTCAAAAATGTAAAAGACATTATATTTGATGAAAAGAAAATACAAGAAGTACAAGATGCATTAGACGGCTCGTCACAAGAAAAGGAGATAAAATTTAATGCTGAAGTGATATTTAATGATGGTAGAATTGGTGAATTAGAAGTGTTAGTGGAAGTTGATAAAACAGAGGACCATGAAATTGAATTTACAGATATTTATATAAAACAAGGAGAAGATGTTAGCTTAGAAATGATTAAAAATGCAATATCGACTCCTAATTTACCAGAAATAAAAGAAATAAAAGTAGATAAAAATAAATTAAAGGATATAAAAGAGGCTGTGATTACCCCGCCTTTAGACGAGATGACGGTAATGTTATCAGTTGATATTGATTTTGCTGATGGAACAAGCGGCAATGGTTTCATTAATGTTACAGTAAAAAAAGCAGATTAATAAAAATATAATTATAAAACCCCAGATTAAACCTAAAGGAGACCTACTTCTGTCGGATTTAGACAAATTTTAAAGTTCTCTTTATTAATACTGGGGTTTTTATTATTTTTATCTAAGTAGTTATATCTTAAGAGATTGGAAAAAATATTATCGTAGTTAGACTTTATAAGTCAAATAAAACTACTTTATTGGATTCTAAGGATTTTTTTATGTCTATTATTCTTTGGTTGGAGGATCCGCGAAATCTAAGGCTTAAATCTTTTAGAGCTTCCACAAATCTTCCATCAACTAGGACGTCACACTCTTCTAAGAGTTTCTTTTTGTCCTGGTCTTTTAAAATTTCTTCATAAGTATATCCAGAGAAGATCCAAATGTCCTTTTGGACTTCTTTTTTTATGTCACGAATAACTCCTAAGAGGTTCACCTCATTTTGGAAGGGCTCACCACCAAGAATGGTTAAGCCCTTAACTTCATCTAACTTTAAATTTTTTATAACTTCATCTGTTTCATTTCGAGTCCAAGGCTTTCCAAAGTTAAAATCTTGGTACTCTTCGTTAAAACAATGGGGACACTTGTGGGTGCAGCCTGTCACAAAGATCGTGGTCCTTATGCCAGGTCCATTGGCAACATCATACTTTCTTATTTGGGCAAAGTTCATTAGATGTGAAGAACTCTTGCGTTGATTTCCTTAGTACGGCCTTCGTTCCAGAAGTTTTCTCCAAGGTAACCGCAAGTACGTCTTACTACAGTAAGGCTTGACCTATCTGTGTTGTGGCATTGTGGGCATTCCCAGTCGCCATGGTCATTTAATTTGATTTCGCCATCAAAGCCACACTCTGCACAATAGTCTGACTTTGTGTTAAATTCTGCGTATTGGATGTTGTCGTAAATATATCTCACAATTGTTTCTAGGGCTTCTAGGTTGTGGCTCATGTTTGGAATTTCTACATAAGATATGCAGCCACCAGTTGACTTGTCTTGGAACTTAGCTTCGAAGTTAAACTTTTCAAAGGCAGAAATTTCTTCACGAACGTCAACGTGGAAGGAGTTGATGTAGTAACCCTTGTCTGTAACATTTTCTATGATGCCAAATCTTTCTCTGTCGATGTTGGCAAATCTTTGTGTAAGTGACTCAGCTGGTGTTGCGTAAAGAGTGAATTTAATTCCATATTCTTCAGTCCACTTATTAACAGCATCGTTAAGGGCATCCATAATTCTCATGGCAAAGTCATAGCCCTTCTTGTCTGTGTGACTTACTCCCTTAATAAGCATAGTAGCTTCGTAGATTCCAATGTAGCCAAGGGAAACTGTTGAGTAGCCATTTAAAAGAAGGGGAGCAATTGATTCGTGCTTGCCAAGTCTTGCTATGGCACCATGTTGCCAGTGAATTGGAGATGAATCACTTGTTACCTTCTTTAGGTGTTCGTAACGCAATAGTCCAACCCTCTTAACAAGGTCTAGTCTTTTTTCTAGGATTTCAAAGAATTTTTCCTCGCTACCACCTGCAAGAATTCCTATTTGAGGAAGGTTTATAGAGCAAGCTCCCATGTTAAATCTTCCTTCAAACTTGTAGTTGCCCTTTTGGTCCTTATATGGTGGAAGGAAGGCCCTGCATCCCATTGGAGAAAATACGTTGCCTTCGTAGTTGGCACGCATCTTCTTGGCAGAAATGTAGTCAGGGTACATCCTCTTTGCAGTACATCTAATTGCAAGAGATGTTAAATAATAATATTTTGAGTCCTTGTTGATGTTGTTTTCATCAAGAACGTAAATTAGCTTAGGGAAGGCTGGTGTGACATAAACGCCTGCGTCGTTTTTGATTCCTTGAATTCTTTGCTTTAAGATTTCTTCGATTATCATTGCAACTTCATCAACATATTGGTCGTCATCTTCAAGCCACATAAATAAAGTGACGAAAGGTGCTTGACCATTGGAAGTCATCAAAGTATTTATTTGATATTGAATAGTTTGGATTCCACTTTCAAGGTCCTTCTTAGTCATTTGATTTGCCATTTTTTCAGCAAGTTCAATATCTCCAAGAGTATCAAGGGCAAGAGAAAGATTCTTTTCGTAAGATCTTCTTAGGTACTTGCCAAGACAGGAAATATTAATACTTTGACCCCCATATTGGTTTGAGGCAATTTGGGCAATGATTTGTGTCATAACATTGCAGGCAACTTGGAAGGACTTTGGAGTTTCAATCATCTTGCCATTAACAACAGTTCCATTGTCAAGCATGTCCTTCATATTAACAAGACAGCAGTTAAAAATTGGTTGGATGAAGTAGTCCATGTCGTGGATGTGGATGGCGCCAGACTCGTGAGCTTCAACTAAGTCAGCTGGGATCATCTTTCTCTTGGCTATATCCTTAGAAACTTCACCAGCTATTAGGTCTCTTTGAGTAGAGGCAATGACAGCGTTCTTGTTGGAGTTCTCATCCATTAGGTCTTCATTAGTTTCGTTTAATAGACCAAGTATGTCCTCGTCAGTAGTATTTTGTTCACGCTTGTATTGTTGAACTGACTTGTAAGATTCGTAAGCCCTAGCAGTAGCTGGGTTGTCGTTTTGAATCAAACGATAATAAACTTCTCCCTCAATGTCATAGATTGATAGGGGAAGGTCCTTTGAGTTGGCAAGTTCTTCGATTTCCTTGGCGATTTCTAAAGCTTGGTCCTCAATGTAGACACCGGAACTTGAGTGCATAGCTTTTTCAATAGCGATTACAATTTTGTCCCTGTCGAAGGCAACCTTCTCGCCATTTCTCTTAATAACTTCTGGCATTTTTTCCATATCTCCTTTTATATAATTTATTTATTTTCTCTCTTTAATACAGATAAAATTATACTACATATAGTATATGAAAACCACAAGGAAAATGTATATTGTGGTGATTATTGTAAAATATTTAAAAGTCAAGTCCCTTGGAGAAGATTTTGCTGAAAAAATTTTTTCTCTTTGATATAATCGACCTAGATTAGGAGGACCTATGTTAAAAATATTTACAGACGTATTAGATCCCTTCTTGTGGGGACTCTTTCCAATAATTAGAAAATTTGAAAGGAAATATAAAAACTTTTCCTATGAATTTGTCATGGGAGGACTGATTGGCAACTACGAAGAATTTTTGCCAAAGAACTTCAGGGACAAAAACTCAGTAGGTCTTGGGAACCAAATCCTCTTTGATATGTATAGGGCCAGTGGAACCCTGACTCACATGCCAGGCTTTGAAACTTCACCAGACCTCTTCACAGAGGACTACAAGTCATCCTATCCCTTGGACAAGTACTTCATATCAGTAGAAGAAATGAATAAGGACATAGCCAGGGATTATATGAGAAAAATTTTGGAAGAAGCCATAGTCTTTCAGAAAAATATATTCAAATTAGAAGTTCAAAAAGAAATCTTAGAAGGCTTTGGCTTAGACTACGATGAATTTTTATTTAATTACGAGAACTCTCACGATTTATTTTTACAAGATAGGATGGAGTCTTTTGACTACAGGATAAAAAAACTTCCAGGCTTCTTGATCACAAAAAATCATAGAGTCTTGCAAAACATCATGGACTTCTCAAGAGTAGAAGAATTTTTCTTAGAGAACCTAGACCTAGAAGAGAGAAAAGAAAACTTAAGCGACGAAGAAAAAATTTTGGACTACATAAGGTCCTACGACCTCGTCTTAAAAGATGAACTAAAAATTGTTTTTAAAGAAGAAAAAATTTTAGAAGAACTTATTAGAGAGGGAAGAGTTAAGATAAAGAAAATAAATTCCTTTGAAATAGTAGAGATAATTTAAAATTTGTAGATAAGGCACTAAGTTAGTGCCTTTTTTTCTGCATAAATTTATTATTTTTGTTATAATATTGCCGGAGACGGTATTATTTTTATAAACCGTACTTAAATATTTATAATTAAATATTTCTCCAAAATAAATTTTTAAGGAGAGAATGATGAAGGTACTAAGAAATGTACAAGAAGCTTTGGAATTTACTAAGGGAAATTACCAAAAGTCTGTGGGTTTGGTTCCTACTATGGGATTTTTGCATCCAGGTCACAGGTCACTTATGGATGAAGCGAGAAAGAACAACGACGTCGTAATCGTGTCTATTTTTGTAAATCCAACTCAATTTGGACCTGGCGAAGACTATGAATCTTACCCAAGAGACGAAGAAAGAGATTTTAAACTCTGTGAAGAGGCTGGAGTTGATGCAGTTTTCACGCCAGACCCTAAGGAGTTTTATCAAAATCACAAAACTTATGTAACTATCGAAGATTTAAAGGACAACTTATGTGGCAAGACTCGCCCAATTCACTTTAGGGGAGTTTTAACTGTCTTAACAAAGTTATTTCACATCTTTAGACCGACTAGAGCCTACTTTGGCAGGAAGGATGCCCAACAATTTTTAATTGTTAAGAAGGCTGTTGAGGATTTGAATTTTGGAATCGAAATTGTTCCTTGCCCAATTAAGAGGGAAGAGGACGGCCTTGCAATTTCATCAAGGAATGTTTACTTGTCTGATGAAGAGAGAAGGGCTGCACCAGTTCTTCATAGGGCCCTAGAAAAGGGTAGGGATGCCATGACAAAGGGAATGAAGGCTGAAGACTTAATTAAGATTATTGAAGATGAAATAAAAACCGAAGAACTTGCTGATATTGAGTATGTACAAGTTGTTGACACAGATGAGATAAGGGACATGGACGTCATTGACAGGGACTGTCTTGTTGCCCTTGCTGTTAGGTTTGGCACAACTAGACTTATTGACAACTTTTTCTTCGAGGTGTGAATTGCTTAGAAAAATTTCACTTTATATAGAAAAATACTTGATCTTAATTATCCTCCTACTTTCTGCTACTGCCTTGAGGTATCCAGATGCCTTTAAGGGAATGACTAATTACACAGCCCTATTCTTGGCAGCAGCAATGTTTGGCATGGGAACTAGCATAGAAGTTGAGGACTTTAAAAATATTTTAAAGGCACCAAAACTTATATTTTTGGGAGCTATTTGCCAGTACACAATTATGCCCCTCTTGGCACTTCTTTTATCAGTGATTTTTAAGTTGCCAAAGGATATAAGCCTTGGGGTCATCCTTGTTGGGACTTGCCCTGGTGGAACTGCTTCCAATGTATTGAGCCACATAGCTGAAGGCGACCTTGCCTATTCTGTTTTACTAACAGTTGCTTCAACTTTACTTGCGCCAATTATGACGCCACTTCTTGTCTATGCGATGGCAGGATCTCTTGTTGAAGTTTCTTTTATGGCCATGTTTATGTCTATTGTCAAGGTAATTGTACTTCCAGTAGGACTGGGAATTGTTGCCAAGGCTCTTTTGAGGGAAAGGATTAAGAAGGTGGACTTTGTCTTCCCACTTATTTCTTCTATGGCAATTGCCCTTATTATTGCAGCCATTGTTGGACTTAATGCAGAAAAAATTATGACTTCAGGACTTTTAGTCTTTGGAGTAGTTATTATTCACAATATTTTGGGACTTGGTCTTGGACTAGGACTTGGAAAGTTAATGGGACTTGACTACGACAAGCAGTCAACTCTTTCAATTGAAGTTGGCACACAAAACTCTGGTCTTGCAGTAGTTCTTGCAAACATAAACTTTGCAATGAATCCACTTGCAGCCTTACCAGGAGCAATTTTCTCTGTAGTTCAAAACCTAATTGGTTCAATTTTTGCCCACTATAGGGAAAGCCAAAGAGAAAAGAAATTAGAAGAAGTTGAATTAAATATATAAAAATAAAACCAAGGTTTTAGGTAAAACTAAGACCTTGGTTTTTTGCTTGCGATTTTTTATTTTTCGTGAACTCTCTTGCAAGTCATGTGCTGGATATTAAGGGAAAAGACTAGGGCGTTTTTAAAACTTCTCTCCATAACTTCATTTATTTCTTCCATTGAAGGAAAGTATCTTGAAGCAAGTTCAATTAATTTTTTGGCAGCAAGGTCCCTGTCCTCTATGATTTCAATTTCTCCAAAGGCCACTAGGCTCTTTAGATAGTAGGACCAACCATTGTCTGAAAGCTCTTGGTCTCCATAGGTCACGAAGCAGGACTTATTGTTTTTCTTGATGCAGTCAAGCTTGTAGCCACTCTTGGCTCCGTGAAAATAAATTTTATTTTCTTCTTCGTCATATAAAAAATTTATGGGAAGGGCATAGGGGTAGCCATCTTCGCCATTTAAAGATAGGACTCCTCTTTTATTTTTCTTAAGCAAGCTCTTAGCTTCTTCAAGGGGAAGCTCTTGCTTTATTCTTCTCATTTCTCTAAACATATTCCACCTCTATTTAATTATAGCAAATTTTTTCTATCATAAATCGAAATAAAAATGATGTTATAATTAGCCTATGGATAAATTATACAATATTTTTAAAAATATAAAATTCTCTAGGGATGGAGAAATTGAAGAAAAGATTTACGAAGATGAAGGGGTAAAAGTTATTAGGACTATGTCCCTTGATCAAGTCACAGGTTTTTATGACCAAGAGGAACTTGAAATTGTCTTCTTGTTAAAGGGAAAGGCACAAATAGAATATGAAGATGGGAGGAGACTTGACCTAGGGGAAGGTGATAGCCTGGTAATAAGACCCCACGAGATCCACAGAGTTTCTTGGCAGGAGGAGGCAATCTGGCTCTGTATTTTTAAGAAGTAGGACTTTATTAGAGGATGGCAAAAACTTATGACTTTATGAAAGATTTGACCTTTGAAAAAATTTACGAACTTGGAAATTATTGTTTTAACATAGAGAGATTTTATTTTTCTAATGTTACATTTTAAAATTAAGTCTTAAAAAAGCACCTACTCTCGTAGATGCTAAAATTTATTTTTTTCTTTCTTCAATGAGTTTATTATACTCCTCTTCTAGTTTTTTTCTTTCCTCTTTAGGTATCTCCATTGCTAGTCTAGAACTTATGGAAGATATTCTAAAATCAAGTAATAAACTATCTCTACCCTTGCTACTCGTTGTTTTCTCATTTCTATTTTTGTATTGTGATAAACTACCTTTAAAATTTTTGATTCTTTTATCTTCTATAATCAAAAGAGTATCTGCTAGGTTTTTTATAAACTCCTCATCATGGCTTACAAATATAAATGGTCTATCATAAGATTTCAATAGATTTTCTAAACTTTCTATTGCTCTTATATCTAAAAAGTTTGTTGGTTCATCAAAAATAAGATAGTTAAAATCTGAAGTTAATATTTTAGCTAATTTTACCTTGGCTTTTTCTCCATCACTTAAAATACTTACAATCTTGTAGACATCATTAGTTTTAAAACCTAATCTTGCAAGAACAATCCTTGTCATTGTTTCATCATATATAGACGTATTTATTACATTTGCTAAGATATCAGCATCTTCGTCTAATATATCACTCATTTGACTAAAATAACCTATTTTAAGATTTGGATGCATCCATACATTTTCTTGATTTAGAATCATGTTTAATAGGGTGGTTTTTCCACTTCCATTTTCTCCTATAAGAGCTGTTTTTGAATTAATTTTTATTTGAAAATTGGATTTTTCAAATAAAATCTTATTTCCAAACTCTTTATTTAGATTTTCTCCTCTTATCAAAACTTTAGAGTGAAGTTGTTTATTATCTGGAATGGATAGTTTTATTTCTGTTTCTTCTTTAGGTTTTTCTTTTACTTCTAGTTGATCTATTCTGGATTCTACAGATTTTACTTGTTTATCTAGTTTTTTCTTGTTTTCTTGACCGCCCATTTTATGGAGTCTTGCTTCTGAGTTTCCCATCCTTTTAGGCGTAGTTCTTACTTTTGATGATTGGTCTTTTATATTGCTAGCTAAATTTTCAAGTCTTCTTTTTTCTTTTATAAAATTTAAATACTCTTTTTCTTTAAACTTAAGTCTTCTCTCTCTTTCTTCAAGATAGAATTTGTAGTCTCCATTATATTCTTCAATTTTTCCGTTCTTTAATTCTAAAATCTTTTTACAAGTTCTATTAATGAAATCACGATCATGCGAAATTAGAAGATATCCAACTTTTCTTGAATTTAGCTTTCCTATAAGTTCTTCCTTTTGCTTTAAGTCTAAGTGAGATGTAGGCTCGTCGATTAATAGAAATTTAAAACTATCTGATAATAGGTCTGTTAGCTTTAATCTTTGTTCTTCGCCTGGACTATAGTTGTCATTAGCCCTTAATTGTGATTTAGAGTAGATTTCATCAGAAAAGTATTTGGCTTTACTGTCATAATTTAATAAATAGCCCAGTTCTCTTTCAACTCTTACTTGACCAGTATAGTCTTTATCTAAGCCTAATATTATTCTTAAAAGAGTAGTTTTACCCGTTCCATTCTCACCTATTAAGGCTATCTTATCATTTTCATCTATTGATAAACTATCAATTTCAAATAGATTTCTATCTGGTAAAGTTTTTATTAAGTTTTTTATATATATCATAAATCCTCCTATGCTTTTTGAGAGGATTTCTTTTCCTCTCTTAGTTATTTAGAAAATTATTTGTATTAATCATTTATCTGTACCTCCTAATACTATTTTATAATATATACCCTATTTAGAACACTATTAGCCCTCTATCATCATAAACAGATTCGCTTGTATCATTGCCACACCTTATAGCCTATCAAGAGCCAGAATTGTAGTAATAACTCCCTCTATCTTTTAGTTCTTTATTTTATAACATTTTTTCAAAACTACATAAGAAGATTTAAAGCTATAATTATGTTTTAAAAAATATTTCAAAACATCTTAAGTTAAGTAATGAACACATAAAAAATAGGGAAGAGCTAAAACTCTTCCCTTAATTTTTATCTTTATAAGCTTATTTATTTCTCAAAAATTCGTCGATGGACTTTGCGGCATTTTTACCAGCACCCATGGCAAGGATTACTGTTGCAGATCCTGTTACTGCGTCGCCACCGGCAAAGATTTCTTGGCGAGATGTTTGTGACTCTTCATTTACAATGATGCCGCCCCATTTTTCTATGTCGAGGTTTTTTGTTGTGGAAGAAATTAGTGGGTTTGGATTTGTTCCAAGAGCCATGATAATTGTTTGGAAGGCCTCTTCATAGTCGCTACCTTCTACAGCAACTGGTCTTCTCCTACCAGATGCATCAGGTTCTCCAAGTTCGTTTCTCACACACTTCATTCCCTTAACCCAGCCTTGGTCATCTCCAAGGATTTCAACAGGAGCAGTTAGCATTTCAAATTTAATGCCTTCTTCCTTGGCATGGTGAACTTCTTCAGTTCTTGCAGGGAGTTCCTTTTCAGTACGTCTGTAGACAATAGAAACATCAGCCCCAAGTCTTTTTGCAACTCTTGCGGCATCCATGGCAACATTGCCGCCGCCAATAACTGCAACTTTTTCTCCAACGTTAACTGGAGTGTCGTACTCTTCATCAAAGGATCTCATTAGGTTGTTTCTTGTCAAAAATTCGTTGGCTGAATAAACTCCATTTAGGTTTTCACCAGGTATGTTCATAAACTTAGGTAGGCCGGCACCTGATCCAATAAAGACTGCTTCAAAACCATCCTTGATTAGGTCGTCTATGGTTTCAGTCCTTCCTATTACAAAGTTGTTTTCAAATTTAACTCCAAGCTTTTTAATATTTTCAACTTCGTATTCAACGACTTCGTCTGGAAGTCTAAATTCTGGAATACCGTAGATTAAAACTCCACCAGATTGTTGAAGAGCTTCAAAAACTGTTACGTCGTAGCCCATTTTTGCAAGTTCACCTGCACATGTAAGACCAGCTGGACCTGCTCCCACTATTGCAACCTTCTTGTCAATCTTTCTGATGTCAGCATTTTCTTGGACTTGATGACGTCTTGCATAGTCAGCTGCAAATCTTTCAAGCTTACCAATGGAAACTGCGTCGCCCCTATTTAAGAGGACACATCTTTCTTCGCATTGAGATTCTTGTGGACAAACTCTACCGCAAACTGCTGGAAGGGAAGTGTAAAGGGAAAGAACCTTGTAGGCTTGCTCGAAGTTGCCACTTGCGATTTCCTTTATGAAGCCAGGGATGTCAATGGAAACTGGACAGCCTTCAACGCAGCCAGGTTTTTTACAGTTTAGACATCTTGAAGCTTCGGTGGCTGCTTCTTCTGCAGTGTAGCCAAGGCAAACTTCCTTAAAGTTTTTGTTTCTCTCATCAGGGGCTTGTTCGGCGATTGGAACCTTTTTAAATCTGTCTTCAGCTTTTTTAATAACAAGACCCTTATCATCTTTTGAAGAAGTCTCAGTTAGGTGGTCAGACACTGCAAGGTCCATTGTGCAGTGGTGGTCAGCTATTGCGTGAGTCTTCTTGTTGTCTACATATTGTCTTTGTCTCTTCATGGCAGAATCAAAGTCCACTAGGTGACCGTCAAACTCTGGTCCATCAACGCAGGCAAATTTTGTTTTTCCATCTATAGAAACACGGCAGGCACCACACATACCAGTTCCATCAACCATAATTGGGTTTAGGGACACTGTTGTTGGAAGGTCGTACTTCTTAGTAGTTTGGCAGACAAACTTCATCATTATCATAGGTCCAATGGAAACAACTTGGTCGTAATGTTTCTTTTCATTTTCCACAAGGTCTACAATCTTGTCTGTTACAAGACCCTTGAAGCCATAGGATCCGTCATCGGTTGCTATGTATAGGTTGTCGCAAACGGACTTTAATTCATCTTCAAGAATTACAAATTCTTTGGACTTTGCTCCAATGATTATGTCGCAGTGAAGACCCTTTTCTTTAAAAAATTTAGCTTGAGGATAAACTGGTGCAGTACCAACACCACCAGCTACGAATAAGTATCTCTTGTCCTTTAAGTCTTCTAGGTCTATATAATAAAAATCTGATGCGTGACCAAGGGGTCCAACAAAGTCCTTAAAGCTTTCGCCTTCTTCAAAGCTTGCAATTTTCTTTGTAGATTCACCAGAAGCTTGGACAACTATTTGAACACTGCCTCGATTTATGTCGTAATCAGAAATAGTTAGGGGGATTCTCTCGGAATATTTATCGGCAATTAAAATAATAAATTGACCTGGTTTTGCAGAGGCTGCAATCTTAGGTGCATATATGTCAAATAAAAATATATTTGGTGCAAGTTCTTTTTTTCTTAAAATTTTTGGCAAAATAATCACACTCCAAGTCTATTATAGCATAAGGGTAATAAGAGGTGAGAGAGAAATTTAATATAATAAGATTATTTATTTAATTTATACTTTCTTCAAATGTGAAAAGATATTTACTAATGTGTAAATTTCAAGTATATTATTAATAAGGTGATTGAAATGAGAAAATTTTCAAAAGAAATAAAGAAAGTCGTGATTAAGGTTGGATCTTCTTCCATCACTCACGACAATGGAAAAATAAATTTACAAAAAATCGACGAGCTCTGTTTTGAAATTGCAAACCTAAAGAACCAAGGCTATGATGTTGTACTTGTTTCATCGGGTGCCATTGCAGCTGGTCGTGCGAAGTTAAATCTAAAAGAAAGACCAAGGGAAACTTCCGACAAGCAAGCTGCAGCAGCAGTAGGACAAGTTGCCCTTACAAATATTTATGACAGGTCTCTTGTGTCCTATGGTTACAACTCTGCCCAAGTCCTCCTCACAAGGACAATAGAAGTGGACGAGGAGATGAGGATCAATGCAGAGAATACCTTTGAGAAACTCTTGGGTATGAATGTAATTCCAATAATAAACGAGAACGACACAATTTCAACCTATGAAATTAAATTTGGGGACAACGACACTCTATCAGCAGTTATTGCAAGGATGATTAAGGCAGACCTACTTATTATGCTGACTGACATCGAGGGACTTTACACAGATGACCCAAGAAAGAATCCTGATGCAAAAATTATCCACGAGGTTACAGACATTAATGAGGTTGAAGGTATGGCAAAGGAAACTGAATCCAATGTTGGAACTGGTGGTATGTACACCAAGATAAAGGCTGCCAAGCTTGCCATAGAAAAGGACATAGAAGTTGTTATTGGATCAGGAGAAAAGATGAAGATCATAAGAGATATAGTTAAAGGAGAAGAAATTGGAACATACTTTAAGTGTCAAGGAAATGGGGAAGATCGCAAAGGAAGCTTCCTATAAGTTAAAAAAATTAAAAACTAAGGAAAAGAATGCCATGCTTCTTGAAATCAAGAAGGGCCTCTTAAGCCAAAAGGAAAATATTTTAAGAGCCAATGAAGAGGACATCAAGAAGGGCAGAGAAAATAATATGCCAGAAGGACTAATTGATAGACTTCTCTTAACTGATGATAGGCTTGAAGGTATGGCAAAGTCCATTGACGAGGTCATCGACTTTAAAGACCCAGTGGGCAAGGTTCTATCAATGGAAGAAAACTATGCAGGACTTTTAATTGGCAAGAAGACTGTCCCAATGGGAGTTATTGCTATAATTTATGAATCAAGACCTAATGTAACACTTGATGCAGCAATTTTATCTCTAAAGGCTTCAAGTGCCATTATCC
Source organism: Peptoniphilus sp. DNF00840 (assembly GCF_001553125.1). Classification (NCBI taxonomy): domain Bacteria; kingdom Bacillati; phylum Bacillota; class Tissierellia; order Tissierellales; family Peptoniphilaceae; genus Peptoniphilus; species Peptoniphilus sp. DNF00840. The sequence goes on along the minus strand of NZ_KQ960201.1, from coordinate 52,483 downwards.
TTCGTGGAGGTAAGGAGTCCATCAAGTCCAACATAGCCATAGCAGATGCCATTAGACTTGGAATAAAAAATGCTGGTTATGATGAGAACTTTGTTCAAATCGTTAAGGACACATCAAGGGAGTCTTCAAAGGAATTGATGCAACTAAAGGGTTATGTTGACTTGCTATTGCCAAGAGGATCAGCTTCACTTATTAACTCAGTAGTAGAAAATGCAAAGGTGCCTGTGATTGAAACGGGAGTAGGCAACTGTCACATCTATGTTGACGACAAGTGCGACATCGAGAATGCAGTAAAAATTATTGAAAATGCAAAGACTCAAAGAATTGGAGTTTGTAATGCAGTGGAATCTCTTGTCTTAAATAATAATTTACCAGATAAGTTCTTTGACTTATTTAATGAAGTAGTAGAAAAATATAAGATCAAAGTCCACGCTGATGAAGCAGCTCTTCCTAAGCTTAAAAATGCAGTGAAGGCAGAAGAAGATGATTACGGCAGAGAATACTTGGACTACGAAATTTCTGTTAAGACAGTCGATGATGTCGACGAAGCTATTGCCCACATCACAAAATATTCAACAGGTCACTCAGAGTCCATCTTGACAGAGTCCTATGAGAGGGCAATGAAGTTCCTAGAAGAAGTTGACTCAGCCTGCGTCTATGTAAATGCCTCAACAAGGTTCACAGATGGAGGAGAGTTTGGCAAAGGAGCAGAGCTTGGCATCTCAACACAAAAACTTCATGCAAGAGGACCAGTAGGACTTGATGAACTTGTGAGCTACAAGTATGTGATTTTTGGTCACGGCGAATACAGGAAATAAAATTTAATGATTAGAAGATTTAGGGGAATGCTCTTTTTATTGGACTAAGCAATAAAGAGGGCATTTTTTTTAGAATATATTTATAAATTTAAAAAATATTTTGCATCATGGCACTTAAAATTTAAATGTACTTAAACACTTTATGCAGTTTATCTTAAGTAAAAATTAATAAAGCTTTTCTGATTATAGAATTAGTACATACAATAGTAATAAAAATGTTTTCATTAAAGGTTAATGTAAATTAAAACAAAGTATATTTGATAGGAATTTAGTTAGTAAGAACTTAGTTTATGTTTAGGCATTAATCAAAAATAAAAAATGGATTAAAGTATCTTAAATTTTGATATAAATACGAATATTATTACGAATTAAAAACGAACTAATAATTTAATCAGATAAAAAGATAAAATAGAAACATATAAGTCTGGTAAAATTCCGATAAGAAAAATATAATAATAAAAAACAAAATAAAATAATAAAATAAAAAAACAAACTACTTTAAAAAATGAAAACCTTTTGATATAATTAAATCACAAAAAAATATAGAGAGGTGATATTTATGACAATTGAAATGGATATGATCCAAACGATTGGTCTAGCAGTAATACTACTGCTAATTGGTAGGTACATAAGAAGTAAGGTTTACTTCTTCCAAAAATTTGCAATTCCAGCACCAGTAATTGGTGGATTCTTATTTGCAATTATTCACTTAGTATTAAGATTGACAGAAACAGCAGCATTCGAGTTTGATACAACATTGCAATCATTCTTTATGACAATCTTCTTTACAAGTATAGGTTTTGGAGCAAGTATAAAAATTCTTAAACTTGGTGGACCTATGGTAATTAAATTCTTAATTATTGCCAGTGTACTATGTGTACTACAAAATATTTTAGCTGTAGCATTAGCAGGACCTGTAGGAGTAGAACCAGGACTTGCACTTATGACAGGATCAACTCCTATGACAGGGGGACACGGAACAAGTGCTGGTATTGCACCACTTGTTGAAGCAGCTGGTATTACTGGAGCAGAAACTGTAGCTTATTCAGCAGCAACATTTGGATTGGTAATGGGATCATTAATGGGTGGTCCATTAGCTAACAAAATTATCCTTAAAAACAATCTTGTTGAAAAGAAAAAAATGGAACAAGAAGTTGTTGTTGACGAATCTATCTTAAAAGAAGAAAACAAAATTTTAGATGGTAAGAAAGTTCAATTAGGATTCCTTGCTATTATAGTTGCTATGGGAATCGGTGTTTACATTTCAGGATTTTTGAATGCAGAAATTGCGAAATTTACTGATAAAGCTGCACTTCCAATTTATATTGGACCAATGATACTTGGTATTCTTTTCAGAGCCATTTCTGATAAGCATAACAATTTCTTACCTAATGAAGAAATTGCTATTGCTGGAGAACTTGGACTTAACTTATTCTTAGCTATGGCTTTAATGACATTGAAATTATGGCAATTAGTTGACCTTGCAGTTCCAATGTTAATCCTATTAGCAGCTCAAACAGTATTAATGGCTATATTTGCTTACTTCATTACATTTAAACTTATGGGTAACAATTATGATGCAGCAGTTATCGCCGGCGGACACTGTGGATTTGGTATGGGTGCAACACCTAATGGTGTAGCAAACATGGAATCTATTTGTGATAAATTCGTTTATTCAAAGATGGCATTCTTCGTTCTACCAATTGTAGGTGGTATGTTCATCGACTTTACAAATGTATTTATTATCACAGTATTCTTAGGAATATTTGCTTAGTAAAAAATTTAAAAAGCACCAGATTATATCTGGTGCTTTTTTATTAAAATGAATTAATTTTTTAGATTTATTTATTAAGAAACAACTATTAATAATTATTATAAGAGTATTAAATTATTCATAAAAATTTATCTTGTTAAGATTAATTAAAAAAAGAAATTTAGAATTATAAAAATTAACTAAAATTTTAAAAGGAGATTATCATAATGAAAAAAAATGCTCCAATAGGAGTTTTTGATAGTGGTGTAGGTGGACTCTCTGTATTAAAGGAGTTATTAAAAGTATTCCCAGAAGAAAATTTCAAATATATTGGAGATACTTTGAGAATGCCTTATGGAGTTAGAAGTCCTGAAGATGTTAAGAACTCAACTTTTGAGTGTTTAGATTTTCTTGCAAAAGTAGGAGCTAAGGGGGCAATTATTGCTTGTAATACAGCAACTTGCTATGGTCTCGAAAATGCACAAGAAAAATTAGATATACCAGTAGTAGGAGTTGTTGAACCAGCTTGTAGTTATGCATCATTAGTTACAGAAAATAATAAGGTTGCACTTATAGCTACTGAAGGAACAGTGAAGTCAAAGGTTTATGATGAAACAATAAAAAAATTTAACAAAGATATAATTTTAAAAGGAGTTGGAGCTCCACAATTAGTTTTAGATGTTGAAAATGGAAATTTAGAAAATGATATAGTTGAAAAAACAATCACTGAATACTTAGAACAATTGGGAGATTTTGACTACGATACACTTATCTTAGGTTGTACACATTTTCCACTTGCTAGGAAGGCTTTCGAAAGAATTTTTGAAAAACAAAATAGGAAAGTCAAATTAGTAGATCCAGCAAATAGAACAGCTATAGCAATAAAAGAAATTTTAGAAAAAGATGATTTATTAAATCAAGAAAAAAATCCTAAGATTGAATTTTTCTCAACAAATGATATTGAAAAATTTAAGGCAACTGTAAAAAATGTCATTGATACAGAAAATGAAGAAACTTTTGAAGAAATAAAACTATAAATACATTATTTTTAGAATTAAGATTAAATTTTTGTGAGACTCCTTAAGAGAGTCTCTCTTTTGTCTGCAAAAAATTTCTGCTAGAGATTTACTCCCCAACAGATATTATAGAGCCTTTATATTTGAAAGTCAGGGAAAACTGCATGCATTAAAGAAATGTGCTTTTGTTAATAAAAATATTTTCGTGAATATAAATAAATGAGTGAGTTAATAAATATAGTAAGATAGGAGTTAATATGAGTACAAAAAAAGAAATAAAATATTTCTTATTTATAGTTCTTTTTATAGATTTATTGATAGGAATTACATGTAAATATTTTTATAAAGTAGATAATACAGGGGTTATAACACTTGTTATTAGTTTAGTTCCTGCATTTATTGCAATTTTATTAGAAAAAGATTTTAAGTTAAAAGATTTATCTAAAGATAAATTTAGTGTGATATATTCCTTATACTTCATATTATTTATATTTTTTTACATATTGTCATTCTTTTCAGAAAAAGTTTTAAATAAGATTGATTATGTCGTGTATTTAGGTTGGATAATTAGTCTTTATGTATTAACTATAGATGATAAAAGATTAAGAGGAAAATTTAATTTTGCTTTATTTCTTAAATGGGCTTTTATTGTAATTATAATAGATATATTTAGATTGGGAATATTAAATTTTTATTTTCAATCAGAAGTTGATTTTTCTGATCTTTTTAATCGATTAGCTGGGACCTTTACAGTAGGATTATTTACTGCAACCTTTAATTTAATATTTACTATGGGAGAAGAATATGGTTGGAGATATTTTTCACAAACAAGACTTCAATCATTGTATAGTAATAGAATAGGAGTTTTGTTAACTGGTCTTATGTGGGGTTTGTCTCATTTTCCTTTATATTGTATGGGTTTTTATTCTGAAATAGAAGGTCTCTATGCAGGTATAGAAATTACTGTATTTAGTATTGCCATTGGGATAGTACTTGGACTTATCTACATGGAGAGTAGAAGCGTTATTATGGTAACTTTCATCCATCTTTTGCACAATATGTTTATGACTAATGTAATTAGTGCAGAATACAATCAAGATTTTATTTTTACAAAAGAATTTTTATTTGTATCTGTAATAATTAATATAGTTTTTTATACTCCGTTTTTATTAAATAAAAAGTATAAATGAATTTTAACTTGAATTAAAAAGTTATTCATTCTTTATAGATAATGACAAAATTGTTGTATTCGGGTAATTAATTATTATCATCATATATTTTATGAATTTGTTATTATAAAGAGTTAAAATTTTGGTGGTTTTAGAAAAACAACAAAGTTCTAAACATTAAATATAAAATCCTTTATGGAGTTTTGACAAATATTTCTACATCATATCCAGCATACCCAATTTCAAGTACTTTTGGACTTAGGATGATTTTCACAGATATCTTTGCTCCAGGCTAGGTGAGATATGAAATTAGAATAATATAAAGGATTATAGACAATCCTTTTGACGTCAACTTGGTAATTATTCATAGAGAAATTAAAAAAATTAAATGAAATGCCTATGGTAAGTGAAGTGGAAATTATCACTTGTGTAAAAGGTAATTCAAAAATTTTTGATGATTGGATAGATGAAAGTTAAAAAGCAAGTTTTAAGAATAATTAAACTTTACAAGGGTAGGAGTCTATTGTAAAATGATTCTCTAACAAAAAATAAGGGGGAAGATTGTGGAAAGATTTAATCACAAAAATTTACAAAAATTCCAAATTTTAAATGGAGCCCAGCTAAAGTATATTGCCTTTGGATCCATGTTAATTGATCACATAAATAAGGCCCTAATTTGGCCCAACTTAGAGGGAGGAGGCTTATCACTTATTAGCTCTATCTTTGATGTAATAGGACGAATCGCCTTCCCTTTGTTTTCCTTCTTTGTAGTGGAAGGATTCTTTAGGACTCACGACAAGAAAAAATATTTGTTAAACTTAATAATTTTTGCTTTTATATCAGAAATTCCCTATGATATGTTTTCGTCAAAAGTCATATTAGAGTTTAGGCTTAACAATGTATTGTTTTCACTTGCCCTGTCCCTAATTACCATTTGGATCCTAGATGAATTTAGGAAGAGATACGAGGATAAGCTTGGAAAGTTTTGGCTTTTAATTTCTATTCCACTTTTAATTATTATGTATTTTGTTTCCAACATTGTATCAGGGGACTATGACTTTCATGCAATCATTACAGCCTTTGTTTTCTATCTACTCTACAACCGACCAGTGGCTGGAGCAGTCATTGCCTATCTTACAATAGTAAAAGAGGTTTGGTCCATCTTAGGCTTTGGACTTACAATCTTATACAATGGAGAGAAGGGAAGGCAAAACAAAATTTTTAATTATTTATTCTATCCAGTCCATCTATTAATACTGGGACTTTTAAGATTTTATTTTAATATTTAAGGAGGCAGGCTTGCCTCTTTTTTTATTTTAATTTTGATATGCAATTGAAAAAGCTTATGAAGACTTGTCTTATAATATAGGAGGAAGTCATTTTAAAATCTTTTAACTTTAAGTAAATATACAAGGGTTTTCCAAGGCCTTTTTTAAAAAAAAGTGCTAATTGGGTCAAGCTCATAAATGACCTTGAAAAAGATAAGGATTTCATCTAAAATATAAGTGTAACGAAGTACATAAAAATTTTAAGGAGGATGTAAATGAAAGCGTTAATGGTAGATTATATGTCAGACCTAATTGACAAAGGACTTGAAGAAAGAGGTATTGAACTTGATAAGGTTATGCTTCCAACTTCAGAAAAATTAGCAGAAATCATTGAACCTTATGATTTCCTATTCATGAGAGTTGACCCATTCATCAACAAGGAAGTTCTTGATGCTGCTAAAAACTTAAAGGCAATTTTTGTTGGTTCAACAGGAACTAACCACATTGACCTTGAATATGCAAAGGAAAAAAATATTCCAGTTAAAAACTCTCCAGGACAAAATGCAAACGCAGTTGCTGAACTTGTTTTTGCTAAGGCTCTTGACCTATACAGAAACTCTGTACAAGCTCAAAACGAAGTTAAGAGTGGAATCTGGAATAAATATAGATGGATTGGTAGAGAACTTAGAAACAAGACTCTAGGAATTTGTGGTTTTGGTGCAATCGGAAGAAGAGTTGCTGAAATCGCTAATGTATTCCATATGGATGTTCTTGCTTATGACCCATTCCTAAAACCATCAGACATTAAAGTTGATTATGTTAAACTAGTTGACTTCGACGAAATCGTTGAAAACTCTGACATTATCACTCTTCACATGCCACTAACTCCAGACACTAAGGATCTTTTCGGAGCAAAAGAATTCGAAAAGATGAAAGCCGGAGCTTGCATTATCAACGCTGCACGTGGTGGAATTGTTAACGAAGATGACCTATACGACTACATCAAGAATGGCAAACTAGGCGGAGCAAACTTAGATACACTTTCTAACGAACTTGGCTCTGGCGGACTTGACACTCAAGATGTTCCAGTACAAAGTAAATTATTCGAACTTGACAGACTTTATGTAACTCCACACATTGGTGGATCAACAATTGATGCTCAAGATGATATCGGAAATGTAATCTTAAGAAACTTTGATGAACTTTTCGGAAAATAAAAATAAATAAAATTTAAGTTCTTAAGACTGCTTGCTTAGGTGAGCAGTCTTTTTTTCTTGCAACTAAATAGACTTTGTTGACAGGGGAAATGATTAAGGATAAAGTTTAATTAAGTAAATCATATAATCTTATAAAGTGAATCATAAGAGCTTATAAAGCAAAAATTTTTAAGAAATAAAGAGGAGGTCTTGTATGGGGGACTACTATTCATTTGTGATTTTATTTTTTGTTCTTATTGGAATAATTTTGATCTACAACTTTTATGTGAAGAAGAGAAATGAAAAAATTTTAAGGCAAGAGATAATAAAGAACTTCGGAAGAGTTCATTCCAAAATCTTCAAGGGTAAAATCAATGGACTACATAAGAGGCTTGGGGGAAATGTTAGCGGCATCACTGCCAATGACTTAAATCTTGATGAGGTCTTGGAGAAGATGAACCACTCTATGTCAAAAATGGGCTTAGAATATTTTTACTACAGACTTAGGGATTTGATTTTAGATAAGGATGAGCTTATAAGACTCCAAGAGAAGAGAAAAATTTATAAAGATAGAGATGGCGACCTTGAGGACTTACAATTTCAACTAGGAAGGCTTGGTTACTTTAAGGAAGATGTACTTGACCTAGTGGAAGAAGAAATTACAATTCAAAGAGAGCTTGATTTTGCTGCAAAAATTTTCTCCTTTACACTTATCTACATCTTTATTTTATTTATAACTTTAAGAGCACAGGCAATTTTATTTATCTTTGCCCTCTTGGCAACTAACGTCTTTATCTACAAAAAATTTAACGAGATGACTTTTGGAAAGTTAGATGCCTTAGTTAGGCTCAAAGGTCTTCTCAATGTGTCAGAAGGCATGCTTAAAAATAAAAGCCAAGTCTTTAAAGAAGAAATTAAGGAAATAGAAAGTATTTTAAAAGAGCTTGCTCCCTTAAAGCGAAGCTTGAGGTCCTTTGGATTCTTGACTGGCAACATGGAGATGGACTTCGCAGAAACTTACAAGAATATTTTATTTTTGTCAGAGGCAAGGAGTTTTTCTAAAACTCAAAAATATTTTAAAGACTACAAGGACGAAATCCTTAGACTTTATTACCTCTTGGGTAAAATCGACTGCGAAATAGGAATTATTTCTTTGTCAAAGGCTTACGATACTGGAGAAGCAAGTTTTGGAAATAAAATTGTGGGAAAAAATCTCTACAATCCTTTGATAACGAGTCCAGTTCCCAATGACCTTGACTTGGAGAAGTCAATTATCTTAACAGGATCAAACGCATCAGGTAAGTCGACTTATCTTAGGACCCTTGGCATAAATACAATTTTTGCCCTTGCCTTTGGCATCTTCTTTGGGGAAGAATTTGAAGTCAAGCCAATGAAAATCACTTCAGCCATAGACATCAGCGACTCAATAATGAAAAACCTATCTTACTTCATGGCAGAGTCCAAGGCAATTGGCGAAATGATAGAAGATGATAGGGAAAAAATAATTTTGCTCGACGAAATCTTTAGGGGAACGAACACCATTGATAGGATTGCATCAGCCACTGCAACTTTAAAATACTTGGCAAAGAATAATCACGTCATAGCAGCAACCCACGACATAGAACTTACAATTCTTTTAAAAGATTTATTTGTTAACAAGCACTTTGAAGAAAAGATAGAAGAAGGTGACATAAAGTTCGACTACCTCCTAAAGGATGGACCAGCCACAAGTAGGAATGCAATTGCAATCTTGGATAACTTAAATTATCCAAGAGAGATAATAGAAGAAGCAAAAAATCTTTCAAGAGAGATGGAAGAAAAATAAATTTTAAGATGATACTTAGGTAAATTTTTACCTAAGTAATTTTTTGCCTTTAATACTTGATTTTTATCCTTTATACTATTAATATGTGAGAAAATGTTTTGTGGATTGTGAGGGAAAGATGAGAATTTATTTTACTAGACACGGGGAGACTGAGTGGAACAAGCTTGGGATAATCCAGGGACAATTGGACTCTGCATTAACTTCTAAGGGGATTGAGATGGGTAAGAGACTTAGGGAGATGTCTAAGGACCTTCACTTTGACAAGGTCTATTCATCTGATCTTGGTCGTGCCTATGACACTGCAAAATTAATTTGCCCTGACAGGGAAATTATTAAGACGCCCCTTCTTCGAGAAATTGATGTGGGGACTTGGTCAGGCAAAAAAATCAAGGACGTAAAAGTAAATGATGAGGTCCTTTACAAAAAATATTTTGAAGATCCAAAAAATTATGAAAGACCTGATGGAGAAAGTATCTATGACCTTAGGGCTAGGGTGGAGAAATTTTTTGAGGAAGCAATTTATCCAGAGGAAGATGAAAATATCCTTCTTGTGACTCATGGTGTTACCATTGTTGCCATTTATTCTCTCATGGAGGGAATTCCTCTTGAAGACTTTTGGTCCAACAGGGTAAGACGAAATGGCGAATTTAATATAGCAGACTATAAAGATGGGAGTTTTAAAATTATTAAGAAGGCTCCTAAGAATCCAGTGGACTCAATTTGAGGTGATAGTATGAATACTTATGATTTAATAATTATTGGGGGAGGAGCAGCTGGCCTTAGCTCAGCTATATATGCAGGTAGATCCCTTTTAAAAACTCTTGTCATTGAAAAATTTTCCTTTGGTGGCAGGGTCAAAGACACTCCCAAGATTATAAATTATCCTGGCTTTAAGGAAATCTCTGGCAGGGACCTTATTAATGAATTTAGGAAGCAGGCAGAGAGCTTTCCCACTAATGAATTTGCCTTTGGAACTGTAAAGGAAATTGAAAAAACTGAGGATGGCTTTGTGCTAAGGACTTTGAGAAGGAAAGAATATACTGCCAAGGCCCTTATTATTGCAACAGGAACCTATGCCAAAATCTTAAATGTGCCTGGTGAAACTGAGTTTGCAGGTCGAGGAGTTTCCTATTGCTCTACTTGTGATGCAGATTATTTCAAGGACAAGGACATACATATTTTAGGTTCTGGCGACTTGGCTCTTGAAGAGGCCGACTATCTTTCCAACTTTGCCAACTCTATTAACATGATAATTATTCACGAAGAAGGCAAGTTTGATGGTAACCAGTTGGAAGTGGAGAGGATATTGAAGAATCCAAAAATTTCCTACACTTGGCACTCAAAGCTTGAGGGCATCAATGGGGATGAAAGGGTCAACAGCCTTGACATTCTTGACTTATCAGACAAGACAAAGACTAGGGTGACTTCTGATGGGATTTTTATCTTTGCGGGAATGAGTCCTAACTCCAACTTCGTCAAAGGCCTTGTAGATCTTGATGACCTTGGCTTTATAAAAACTGACGAAGCTATGAGAACTTCTGTTGAAGGAATTTTTGCTGCAGGAGATATTAGGAACAAGGTCCTAAGACAAATTGTAACTGCAGCCAATGACGGTGCAGTGGCAACAGTTTATGCAGAAAGATACATTAGGAAGAGGGGTGTCTTATGAGAGTCTATCCAAGAGGGACAGTAGTTTACAAGAGAGAAAAGGCCTACAATGGCATAAATTTAATTTCAACTGCCAAGGACGGGGCCCTTATAATAAAAATGGATGGGACAGAATTAAAGAGGTATTCTGTTAACCCAATGCCGGCAAAGATGCTGCCAAACAAAAATATTATGAGTATTTCTTCCTTTAGGTCATCGGACTTTGGTGTCAGTGATGGGATTGACTTACTTGAATTTGACAAGGATGGCAAGATTGTCTTTCACTTTAACAAGTTTAAGTTCACAGAGGACAGGGGCTATAGACCTAAGTGGATGGCAAGGGCCCACTCTGACTTTCAAAGAGAAGGCAACTCTCTTGGCTATTATTATCCAGGTCAAAAAATCGTGGAAAATGGGAAGACTCTCCTTCTTGTTCACGATGCCATTGTTGACACGAGGATTTCTGACAAGACCCTGCTCGATGACGTTATATTAGAAGTTGATGAAGATGGAAATATAATTTGGAAGTTTTCCTTTAGCGAACACTTTGATCAACTTGGCTTTTCTGAAGAAGCAAAAAATGTAATTTATAGGAACCCAAACTTGAGAATCACAGAGAGACCTCTGGGCAACTATCTTGACATAACTTCAATTTCAACAATTGGAGAAAACAAGTGGTATGACCAGGGAGACCCACGCTTCCATCCTGACAATATTTTATTTACAGCAAGGGCTGCAAATATTATTGGGATTATTGACAAGAAGAGGTCAAGAATTTGCTACAAGCTGGGGCCAAACTTTTCCGACTTCACAAAGGTTGACCCAGTTGTTGGCTCTGCCTTTGCAAGTATTATACCTAAGGGTCTACCAGGAGAAGGCAACCTCTTAATTTTTGACAACGGGGGAAGGTGCGGTTACGGTTCGCCAACTCTTACATCTCCTTCTGGCTTACTGCCTTTTGTTAGAAATTACTCTAGGATTCTTGAAATAAATCCAGTTACTCTTGCAGTGAATTGGTCTGTGGACCCAAGGGACTTTGGTTTTTCAATCCCAATGAATGGCTACAAGTTTTATTCTCCTTATGGGGGCAATCTTCAAAGACTGCCTAATGGTAACACACTTATTACTCTTGCCACAGAGGGACTTGTAATTGAAATTACCCCTTCAAAGGAAATTGTATGGCAGTGGACTTGTCCTTATAGGACAACCACAGAAAACCTCTTGAAGAACAATATGATTTACAGGGTCTATAGGTATCCCTATGACTACCTAGACGTTGATGAAGAAGAAAATGAAATTCAAGAGATAGAGGACGCATCCTACTTCAAACTCCCTGGAGCTGGAGACTTTAAGTCAGTTGAGATTACAAATGTAAATAGGAGTAGGCTATCAATTGACATCGACCCACTTTCTCAAGAGTCGGAATCTGTAAGAGACCTAGTAGAAAACAAGAAGGTAATAAAAAGAAATGAATCTGTCATCAAATACATTGCGGCAAATAATTTTGATGAGACAATAAGAGATAAGAAGATGGCAATATTAATTTATGGGGCAGAGAGATGCTCTCACTGTGAGCCACTTATGGAAGTTATGGAAGTTCTCTTGGAAGAAGAGTTCAAAGATGTATCCTGCTTCTACATGGACCTTGACAAGAACAAGTCCTTTGCAGAAGAACATGAAATATTTCAACTTCCTAGGGTTTCCTTCTACAAGGATGGAAAAAAAGTTTACGAGTTCATGGGAGAAAAATCCTATGACGAAATTGCTGGCTTAATAGAAGAATATCTTTTAGGCTTATAAGAAGACATAAAAAAAACTGGGATTGAGTTCCCAGTTTATTTTTATGCCTTACATTTTAACTTTCTTTAAAATCTATTAGACTTCTTCTGTGTGCCAAGACAAATTTTTGTAGCCCTTCTTCTTGACCTTTGAGTTTATTAAAAATCTATTTTTTGTCATCCTAAGCATATACTTGTCATCATCATAGGAGTCGGAATAGGCGGAGGAGTTTTCGTAGTCAATCTCAATTCCTTCTTCTGCCAAAAGGTCTCTTATGTTTTTCACCTTGACGTCTTTCTTGTTGTTGCCTCTTGTCATCTTGTAGTCACTTCCAAGGTCAGTCCCAATTATGTAATCAAAGGGATAGAGGTCCTTTACATACTTTAGATAGGGAGTGGCAGATGCTGAGCAAAGAATTTTTATTGTGTCCTCATCGTAGGAATAGAATTCATCTTCAAACTCCACGAAGAAAAATTTTGGGAAGAGGTAGTCTGTTACAAAGTCTTTTAATTCATCTTCGGTAAAATATTTTATAACAGAGACCATTTGATTCTTCATTATGTCAAAATCAGATGCCAGCTTAGACCTTATGTAGGCAGAAGCAAGACCAGCCATGGTCCTCGCAAATTTTATTTTTTTATTTTTAAATCCATACTTATAAAGCTCTACTATTGATTCGCAAGCAACTACAGTTTTGTCAAAATCATAGAGCGCAAGCTTTCTTTTCAAAATCTCACCTCAATAGAATTATATCAAATAGACCCCATTATAAAAAGTTATATGATATACTAAAGTTGTGATATTTATGGGAATTATTATACATGTTGACATAGATGCCTTTTACGCATCTGTAGAAGAGCTTGACGATAAATCTATAATAGGTAAACCTCTAGTCGTAGGAGGCAGGTCCAATCACGGAGTTGTCACTACGGCTAATTATGTTGCAAGAAAGTATGGGATCCACTCTGCTATGCCCATGTATATGGCAAAGAACCTTTGCGACCACTTGATAATAAAACCCATGAGAAGAGAGAGGTATCTGGAGAAGTCCAGACAAGTCTTTGAAATCCTAAGGACCTACACAGATAAAATCGAAAAAGTCTCCATTGATGAGTCCTATCTGGACATAAGTGGCTTGGGTTACGATGAGGATATTGTGTATGATTTACAGAAAAAAGTTTTTGAAGAGACTGGCTTAAGCGTGAGTTGTGGTTTGAGTTACAACAAGTTCTTGGCGAAGCTTGCCAGCGACTGGAACAAGCCCAAGGGAGTAAAGATTATCAGGAAGTCGGACGTTCCAGAGATTTTATTTCCCTTAGACATAAGAAGGGTTCATGGGATTGGTAATAAGACAGAGAAAAGGTTGAGAAACATAGGAATAAATACTGTAGAGGACTTGTATGCCCTCTCTTATGATTTTTTAGTCACCATGTTCAAGAAGAGTGGGGAAGAAATTTACAAGAGGATAAGGGGAATTGACAATAGAGAAGTCACTCCCAACACTGTGAGAAAAAGTTTGGGGACAGAGTCCACCTTTGAAGTGACAAGCAAGAGGGAAGAATTAATTTCTCACTTGAGAGATTTTTCTAAGGAAGTATCAGAAGACTTAATTGTAAAAGAAATTTCCGGCTACACCTTGACCCTCAAGATGAAGGACGAGAACTTCAAGGTCAAGACCAGGTCAAGAACCTACGAAAATGCAATCTATGAAGAAGAGGATATCTTTAACAAGTCCATGGAAATTTTTGAAGAAGCCTATGAAGGCGATAAGCTTAGACTCATTGGTATAACAGTGTCAAACCTAGTGGACTTAAACATAAGACAACTTTTTTTCCTTAAAAGATAAAAAAAGTAAATCTTTTTTCGAAATTTTATGCTAAAATAGTCAAGAAATAAAATAAAAGGAATTTAATTATGAGAAATTTTTGGGACTTAAACTACGGAGAGGTTGGCTTTAAATTTTATGGAACTTACCACTTCGCTTGTCTTGCTATTATTTTTATATTTGGAATAATTTTATACAAAGCTTGGAGAGAGAGTAGAAGTTTTAGGATCTTTATTGCCATAACACCAATTAGCTTGGAAATGATTAGGCTTGTGGCAGTCTTAATAAGCGGTCACTATGACTCTTCTTACTTGCCCTTCCACCTCTGCACAATTGGGGCACAGTTCATGGCAGTGGATGCCTTTGTTGAAAGAAAGTTTATAAAGGCCTGCCTCTATTACTTGTTTATGCCAGCGGCAATCCTAAGTCTTTTTACACCAGGCTGGGACCAAGTAAATAAATATTCCTACGTGGCAATTATTTCTTGGATCATTCATGGAGTGAATGCCTTTTATCCAATTTATCTTGTGCTTTCAAAGGAATACTTGCCAAAGATAAGAGATATAATATATCCAATAATTTTCATTCTTGTGACTCTTCCAATAATAAAAGTTTTAAACATCAAGCTCAATGCAAATTATTATTTTATAGAAGAGCCCTATGAGGGATCAGCCCTTGCAACTATAAAGGACGTCTTTCCAAATTACGTTGTGGGACTTTTTATAGTCACAGTCTTTGTTATGGTCCTTACATTTTTTATTTATAAGATAATTTCAAAATTAATAAGAAAAGAGAAACCTAAGTTAAAGTAAATTTTAGCTTAGGTTTTTTATTTTAGTTTGATTGTAAAAAAATAAAGACGAGGCAGGACCTCGTCAAATTAGTTTTCGCTACCTAAAATATTATAAGTTATGGCAACTAGAGAGCCACCAATAATATTTCCAAGAGTAACTGGTATTAAGTTTTTGAAAATTAGTCCAAATCCAAATTCAGGGTTTAGCATTTTTGTTAATGCGAAACAAGTCATATTTGCAATACTATGTTCAAAGCCTAAACTTACAAAGGCAAGTATGCACCAGAAAATTAAAATTAATTTTGCTGAATCAGATAGATCTCTTGAACAAATTAGTACTGCAAGACAAACTAAAATGTTACACATAATTCCCCTAAATAACAATGAAGTGAAGTCATAACTTGCTTTTGTTGTTGCTAGTTTTAAGAGGGCTTCATTGTAGTCTGGAGAAACGCCAGTCATTTTAAATAAGATGGAAATTAAAATTGCTCCCAAAAAATTTCCTATATAAGAATAAATAAGAATTTTTAAAAATGTAGAAGTTTCAAGTTTCTTATTTAACTTGGCAACAGTTGTAACGAGAACAATACCTGTGAATAGTTCGCCACCTGCAAACATAACGAAGGATAGGGCTAGGGAGAAGACAAATCCATTGACAAATTTTACAAGTGCAATGGGTAATGAGGAAAAAACACTTCCTGATAGGACCATTATTAAAATCCCAATGCCAATAAAAAACCCAGCCATCATAGCTGCAACCATAAACTTGAAGAAAGAAGATTCTAGTAAATCTTTCTTTGCATTAGCAGAGCTTATTAATCTATTTACTATGTCTTTATACATATTCCACCTCTTTTTATACTGTAATAACTATTATATCAAAAAGAAAAGGCTTTTCAATGAATGAAAGGCCTTTTATACTAGTCTATTCTGTACTTTTTAGAATCTATTGCTACAACTATTACTTGAACTATAGGCATCAATAGGTTAAAGAACAAAAATGGTAGGTAGTGAACTGTGGAGACACCAAGGACTGTTGACATATAAGTTCCACAAGTGTTCCAAGGAATCATGGCTGATGTAACAGTTCCACCTGACTCGAGAGTTGATGATAGGAGTCTAGGCTCAATCTTCCTATCCTTATATTCATTTTTAAACATTCTTCCAGGTACAACTATGGAGATGTACTGCTCAGGCATAGTTGCGTTGGTGAAGAAGCAAGTTAAAATTGTAGAAAAAACAAGTCCAACCACAGACTGAACCCTGTAGAGGAATTTTTTAACTATGGCTTCAAGTATTCCAGTTTCTTCTGCAATGCCACCAAACATCATAGCGATAATTGTTAGAGAGATGGATGACATCATATTGTTTAAGCCACCAGTAGTTAAGAGTTTATCCACTGCTTCAAGACCAGTCTTTGAAACATAACCATTGAGTCCAGCTGATAAAATGTCTCCAAAGTTTACGCCTTGATAGATTGGACCCAAGATTGCAGCGATAATAATACCAAGACTAATGCCAGGAACTGCTGGGAGCTTCTTGGCAATGGAAATTATTACAACTAAGGGTGCCAACAAGAGGACGGGCGAAATTGTAAAACTTTCTTTGAGTCCCTTGGCGATGACGTCGACATTGGATAAGTCAGCGCTAGTTCCCTTGTACTTGATAGATAAAAATCCAAAAATCAAAAGTGTTAAGCCATAGGCAATAAGAGTTGGCTTAAACATTGCCTTGATGTGGGTGAATACATCTGTGCCTGCCATGGCTGGTGCAAGGTTTGTTGTATCAGATAGGGGACTCATCTTGTCGCCAAAGTAGGCGCCAGACAAAACTGCACCTGCTGTTAGGGGAGCAGGTATTCCAAGTCCACTTGCTATACCCATAAGGGCAATCCCCATTGTGCCAGCTGTTCCCCAACTTGTGCCTGTGGCAAGAGAAGTAATTGATGTAATTAAAACTGTTGCAACAAGAAAAATTGAGGGTTTTAAAATCATAAGCCCGTAGTAAATCATTGTTGGTACAACCCCTGCCAAGATCCAAATTCCTATTAAGACACCAATTATGGCGAGGATTATTATGGACTGCATGGCTTGTGAAATTCCTTTTATCATTGAGTTTTCTATAAACTTCCAAGAGTAACCAATCTTTAGAGCGACAAGGGAGGCGATTAAAACTCCAATGAGCATAGGTATGTGTGGACTCTCTTTATATTTAATTATGCTTATAAACATAATTATTGTAAGAGAGACAAAGGTGAAGAGGGCTTCAGCAAAGTTTGCCTTCCTCACTTCTTTTTCATATTTATTTATATTATTCTGGTTCATAAAACACCTCGTATAAATTCAAAAATTTAAATTATTATATCATTTAAAAGACTTCATTAAAAGTTTTTATTGGGTCGCAAAGATGATATACTATAAGAGATTGGGGGAAATTATGGAATTAAAAGACACAATTAGAGCAATTGAAAATTATCCAAAAGAGGGAGTCATCTTTAGAGACATAACAACTCTTTTAAAGGACAAAGATGCTTTCAAAAAAGCAGTTGATGAAATGGCAGCAAAAATAGATGAAGACGTTGATAAAATAATTGGGATTGAAGCAAGAGGTTTTATCTTAGGAGCAGCTCTTTCCTACAAATTAAACAAGGGCTTTGTACCTGTGAGAAAGCCGGGCAAACTTCCTTGGGACAAGTTAAGTGAGTCTTACGATCTTGAATATGGACAAGATTCTATTGAGATTCACAAGGATGCCATTGAGCCAGGAGAAAAAGTTGTAATAGTTGACGACCTACTTGCAACTGGTGGAACATCAAAGGCTTGTTTAAAACTTGTTAGAAGTCTAGGAGGAGAAGTATCTTCACTATTATTCTTAATAGAGCTTGAAGGACTAAAGGGAAGGGACCTATTAAAGGGCGAAAAAGTTCTTTCAGTTATAAAGTATTAATTTAAAATTTTAAAATTTCTTGTAAATATATTTGAATTGATTTAAACTGTATCAAGTACGCATATTATTTTTAAAAATAATATGATTTAAAAATTAAATAAATAAACTTATGGGAGCAATATGCTGAGAGGAGTTAAGACTCGACCATTTTACTTGTTAGGATAATGCCTTGACAAGGAAAAGTATTATTACTCCTATAATTTTATAGGAGGTTTTTTTATTTATGAAGTATGCTACTCAAATGGAAGCAGCAAAGAATGGATTTGTTACAGAAGAAATGAAAATTGTAGCAAAGAAAGAAAATGTGTCTTGCGAATACCTGTTAGAGAAGATAGCATGTGGTGAAATTGTAATTCCAAAAAACAAAAACCACAAGTCAATTTCTCCAGAGGGTATTGGAACTGGACTTAGGACTAAGATCAATGTAAACTTGGGAATCTCTAAGGACTTAAATGACATTGACATGGAAATGGAAAAAGTTGACATGGCATTAGCTATGGGTGCAGAAGCCATAATGGATCTTTCAAATTATGGCAAGACTCAGGAGTTTAGAAAAAAGCTAATTGAAAAATCTACAGCCATGATAGGAACAGTTCCAATGTATGATGCAGTTGGATTCTTAGACAAGGGTCTTTCCTACATTAAGGCAGAGGAGTTTTTAGACGTAGTTAGAAATCATGCTGAAAATGGTGTCGACTTTGTTACAATTCACGCAGGAATTAATAGGGCAAATTCAGAAATATTTATGAGAAATAGACGTGTTAATGAAATTGTATCTCGTGGTGGTTCTCTTCTCTTTGGTTGGATGAAGATGAACAATCAAGAAAATCCTTTTTATGAATACTATGATGAACTCTTGGATATTTGTCGTGAATATGATGTAACTCTTTCTCTAGGAGATTCATTAAGACCAGGTGGGATTCACGATGCAACAGACCCATCTCAAATAGCAGAGCTCATTACACTTGGAGAACTTACAAAAAGAGCCTGGGAGAAGGATGTGCAGGTAATCATTGAAGGACCAGGTCACGTGCCAATTGGTGACATCGAGATGAATGTGAAACTTCAAAAGAAACTTTGTCACAAGGCACCTTTCTATGTATTGGGACCTCTTGTTACAGATGTTGCACCAGGTTATGACCACATTACATCTGCAATTGGTGGTGCAATTGCTGCAGCTTATGGAGCAGATTTTCTTTGTTATGTAACTCCTGCTGAACATTTAAGACTACCAGATGTCAAGGATGTTCGTGAAGGTATTGTTGCTTGCAAGATTGCAGCTCACGCAGGAGATATTAATAAGTTAAAGGACGCAAGAGCTTGGGATCTTGAAATGAGTAAGAGACGTCAAAAAATTGATTGGGATGGCATGTTTGAAATTGCACTTGATAAGGAAAAGCCAAGAGAGTACAGAGATTCATCAATGCCTGAAGAAGAAAACACATGCACAATGTGTGGCTCAATGTGTTCCGCAAAAAATATGAACCTAATACTTGAAGGTAAAGATATAAAAATAGAATGTTAATTCACTAATATATTATTAAAGAATTGCTAGCGTAAAAAAATTAATTAGAATAAAAAAATAAAAATAGGGAGCTTGTTGACAGGCTGAGAGGAAATTGTTAATTTCGACCGTTACCTGATTTGGATAATGCCAACGTAGGGATATAAGGACTTTAGCTGCTCTGTCAACATTTCTCGGGAGGTTAATATGAAATCAAATACTAAGAAGTTAACAGTGGCAGCTTTTTTTGTTGCCCTTGGAGTTGTTTTTTCCTTTGTAAATATACCTGTAGGTCTTGCCAAGTGTTATCCAGTTCAACACATGGTTAATGTTTTATCAGCTGTCCTATTGGGACCCCTTTACTCAGTCCTAGTTGCCTTTTGTATTTCACTTATTAGGAATATGTCTGGAACAGGATCCTTAATGGCCTTTCCAGGTTCAATGATTGGTGCGTTTTTTGCAGGAATTTTATTTTACAAGACAAGGAAACTTTCTCTTGCCTTTTTGGGCGAAGTAATTGGTACAGGACTTATTGGTGCACTTTTAGCTTATCCTATCGCCAAGTTTGTCTTAGGAAAAGAAATGGCATTATTTGGAATGATTATCCCTTTTTCTGTAAGTACACTTGGTGGATCAATAATTGCCATAATAATTATTTTAAGTATTAAAAACACAGGACTTAACAAGTATTTCAACTTATAAGGAAGTAGAAATGGAAATAAAAAAAATTCTTACAATAGCTGGATCTGACTCCAGTGGTGGTGCAGGAATACAAGCAGACTTAAAAACTATAAGTGCCTACAAGTATTATGGGATGAGTGCGATTACAGCCATAACAGCTCAAAACACCTTGGGAGTTCAGGCTTCACTAAGTCTTGATGAAGGAATACTTAGGGAGCAACTAGAATCTATTTGTGATGATATTCTTCCTGACGCTGTAAAAATCGGAATGGTTTCAAGCCCAGGTCAGGTAGAAGTTATAGGCGAAGTAATTGATAAATATTTGAAGGGTGTCCCCCTTGTTTTAGATCCAGTTATTACATCCACAAGTGGCTTTACCCTTGTGCCTGATGATAGTGTAGAGAAGATGAAGGAAGTTCTTTTTGATAAAGTTACCTTAATAACTCCAAATCTTATTGAAGCTGGAATTATTTATGGAAAAGAAATTGAAAATATTGACGATATGAAGGAAGCTGGCAAATTTTTATTTGAAAAATATGGGACAGCCTTCTTAATCAAGGGTGGACATCTTGAGGGGTCAAAGGATGACCTTCTTTGCCATGAAGCTGGCATCTTTCTCATAGAGGGAAAGAATATTGAAAATAAAAACACACATGGGACAGGTTGCACTCTTTCCAGTGCCTTGGCGTGTGAGCTCAGCAAGGGAAAAGATCTTCTCCATGCAGTTAGGTCTGCGAAAAAATATTTAAGTGGAGCGATATCCTTTGGCTTTGATATAGGAAGGGGCAGAGGTCCCTTGTATCATTTTTATAATTTGAGTGATAAAGATGAAAATTAAATGCAATTTAAGAAAACTAAGGGACAAGGCTCCCTTGGTACATATTATTTCCAATGGAGTTACCAGGGGAAGGGTAGCTGACTTTGTCCTCTCTACAGGTGCGAGTCCAATGATGGCAGAGTATTCAAAAGAAGTATCTGAAATCACAAAAAAAGCTTCAGCCCTAGTTTTAAATATGGGAATGTTAAATGAAGATAAAATTGAAGCAATTAAAATTGCAGGGAAAACAGCAAAAGAAAATAATATTCCCACTGTTCTTGATCCTGTTGGTGTTGCTTCTAGCAAGATAAGAAGAGATTTAGCAGAATATCTTCTTGATAATTTTAAGTTCAATGTCATTAGGGGAAATTTTAATGAAATCAATTATTTGGTTGGGGGTCAAGCCTTTGCTGGCATAGATTCAAGAGACAAAAATTTATCGGAAGAGGACTTTAAAGAACTTGCAGTGAAGATGAATGAAAAAAGTGGAGCAACTGTAGTTGTAAGTGGCAAGTATGAAGTAATTGCTAACTCTCACATGCTTATTTCTATACCTGGTGGTCATGATGATTTTAGAAAAATAAGTGGGCTTGGGGATATGGAATCAGCGATGATAGGCTCACTTTTGGCGACACCTATGTCAAACCTAAAGGCTTGTGCCATTTCGGCAATATTTTTAAGACAGCTTGCAAGAGAAGTAATAGTTGATGGAAGTATAAAGGCTCAAGACATAATAAGTAAAGTTCAAAAGCTTGAGGAAATAAGTGGAGAAATTGAAATTTTATCGCCAAGCTATAAATTTAAAAAGCCAAGTTTATATGGAATTTCTGATGGTAATGATTTGATGAAAATAAAAAATGCCACAAGAGCTGGGATGAAAATTTACCAGCTAAGAGATAAGACATCAGAGGAAGCTTTGCTTGGAGAAAAAATTTTAAAGATAAAAAAGGAAATTGAAGAAGATTGTCTCTTCATCTTAAACGATAATTTAAAACTTGCAAAAGAATATAAGACATCCCTTCACCTGGGACAAGATGATGAAGAGATTTCTCTTGCAAGAAGAATTCTGGGTAGAGACCCAATAATTGGAGCAACTGCAAAAACTCCTGAGCTTGCCATAGAAGCAGAAAATATGGGAGCATCCTACCTTGGTTCCGGTGCCTTTTTTGAAACGGAAACTAAGAGGGATGCATCAATGATTAATCTAGAAATTTACGAGGAAATAAGAGATAGCATTTTAATACCAGCCTTCCCAATAGGTGGTATAAATTTGGAGAACCTAGACTTGTTTAAGGGGGTAGAGATACCTGGCCTTTGTATGTCTAGTGGAATTTTTTCCCTTGAAGAGAATGAAGTGGAGAAAAATGTAAGAGAAATAATAAAAAAGTTAGGTGATTAATTGCCTATACAAGAAAACATCTGTGGGATAAATTCTTACAGATGTTTTTCTTTGCAAAATTTTAATTATTTCTTTCCGCTGTGTCCTTAATATTATTTACGCAAAGGCTGATGTCGAAGAGGACTTCAGTGTAAGCTTAACAAATCCTCTTTAAAATAATTTTTTTTAACTTCTCTTTGAAGTAAAGTTATAAATTTGATTTTAAAAGTTTATAAAGTCCATTACAAGAGGACAAAAACAAAACCCCACAGAGTCCTGCGGGGTTTAAGATATTTTGATATTAGTCAAGATTTAGTGAATTAACAGCCTTATCAATTAATTCATCCTTAACAAAGTAAGGAAGTGTGATGTGTCCAAATTCGTTATCTTGGTTAAATTCTTTTGATACTTCAATTGCGTGTTCGTTTCTAGCCCAGTTACGTCTAGCAACACCACTCATAACGTCCCAAGTAAGTGAAAGATCGATGATTTCGTCAACCATTTCAGATCCGTCAAGAACTAGACCGAATCCACCGTTAATTGATTTACCAATACCAACTCCACCACCATTGTGAAGAGCAACTAGTGACATACCTCTAGCACAGTTTCCTGCGAAACATTGTGTAGCCATGTCAGCTGTTACGTTAGAACCATCTTTAATGTTAGATGTTTCTCTGAATGGTGAGTCTGTACCAGATACGTCGTGGTGGTCACGTCCCATCATAACAGGACCAATTTTTCCTTCTCTAACAAGTTCGTTAAACTTATGAGCTATTGCAACTCTACCCTTAGCATCTTGGTAAAGAATTCTAGCTTGAGTACCAACAACTAATTGGTTCTTTTCAGCGTCTCTAATCCAGTTGTAGTTGTCACGGTCTTGGTATCTTCTGTTAGGGTCGATACATTCCATAGCTGCGTGGTCAGTAGCAACTAAGTCTTCGTGTTTACCGCTTAGGCAAACCCATCTAAATGGTCCATATCCATAATCAAATAGAAGTGGTCCCATGATGTCTTCAACGTAAGAAGGCCAAATAAATCCGTCTTTATCGTCTCTACCGTTCTTAGAAATTTCTTTAACGCCTGCATCATATACAGCCTTTAAGAAAGAGTTACCGTAGTCGAAGAAGTAAGTTCCCTTTTCAGTAAGTTTCTTAATAACTTCAAAGTGTCTTCTAAGAGTTTTATCAGCAAGTTCGTGGAATTTCTTTTTATCAGTTCTTAATAGTTCAGTTCTTTCTTCGAAAGTGATTCCTACTGGACAGTATCCGCCATTATAAACGTTGTGGCAAGAAGTTTGGTCAGAAAGTAGGTCAATATGAACATTTTCTTTTTCCATATATTCAAGAAGGTCTACGATGTTACCGTGGAAGGCAATAGAAAGAGCTTCTTTCTTTGCAAAAGCATCTTTAGCAAGCTTAACAGCTTCTTCAGGGCTTTCAGCAAGTTTCTTAATCCAGCCTTGTTCAAGTCTAGTTTCGATTCTAGAAATATCAACTTCAGCGATGATAGAAACAGCGCCAGCGATATCTCCAGCCTTACCTTGAGCACCAGACATTCCACCAAGTCCAGAAGAAACGAATAATTTACCAGCTAGGTTATCTTCATTTCCAAGACCAAGTTTTAATCTACCAGCGTTAAGGATTGTGTTGTATGTTCCGTGAACGATACCTTGTGGTCCAATGTACATCCAACCACCAGCAGTCATTTGACCGTAGTTAGTAACGCCCATTTCTTCAGCAACTTCCCAGTCTTCAAGGTTGTCATATTCACCGATCATAAGACCGTTAGTGATTATAACTCTTGGAGAGTTCTTTCTTGATTTAAATAGTCCAAGTGGGTGACCTGAAGCCATAACAAGAGTTTCGTCATCGTGCATGATTTGAAGATATTGTTTAATTAGGTTGTATTGCATCCAGTCATGACAAACTGAACCAGTTTCTCCATAAGTTACAAGTTCGTATGGATATAAAGCAACATCAAAATCTAAGTTGTTGTCGATCATTACTTGGAAAGCTTTACCAGCTAAACAATTTCCCTTGTATTCGTCAATTGGTTTACCGTAAATTCTTCCTTCAGGTCTGAATCTGTATCCGTAGATTCTTCCTCTAGTAGTAAGTTCTTCTAAAAATTCAGGAATTAGTTCTTCATGATATTTTTCTGGGATATATCTTAGAGCATTTCTAAGAGCAATCTTAGTTTGATCCTTTGAAAGTCTAAATCCTCTATCAGGAGCTCTTCTAATTCCTTGTTCAAAAGATTTTTTTTCTGGAAGGTTTGAAATTTCTACCTTCATTATCTTTTGAACTTCTGCGTTATGATTATTTATCACTTTTATCAACCTCCATTTAATTGACATTATAAATTAAAATTTTTGAAATGTAAACACAAAGGGAAATTAATTTCCTAAAAAATTAAAAATATATAAAAAAAACAAATGAATTTCTTGAGTTGTCTTTAAAACTAGTATGTAAAGGACACTTTTACTTAAAATATGTGATTAATTCACCGTGATAAATTGAAAAAATGAATCGTTTTCAAACATGGAGAAGGAGTTTGAAAGATAAACGATAAAAAGTTTAATGATTTAAATAAAAGTTTATGGACTTGCAAATAATTCTTGAGTCGCAAAAATTTATAAAGTCGCAAGAATTTATAAAGTCGCAAGAATTTATAAAGTCGCAAGAATTTATAAAGTCGTAAAAATTTATAAAGTTGTAAAAATTTATAAAGTTGTAAATATCTGTTGAGTTAGAAAAAATAAGAAATAGTTTTTATTTCGAAGAAAAGTTTTTCTTGAAATTTTATTTTGAAAATTTCTATAGAACTAACTAAAAAAAGCCAACTAAAAAAACGTAAAAACTTTTTAAGAATCTAAATAAAAATATTTTCATATTTATTGGGTATATAATTTGTGTTAATATATTGACAGAAAAAGGAGGAATTTATGAAAGCGGATAAAATATTAGTTAATCTTGAACAGGTTTTCTCACCAAGGGACATTGGTAGACCACTTAGGGGAGAAGAAATGAACCAAGCTGACATCTTAAAAAATGCTTACATTGCTATTAAGGATGGCAAGATCTTAGAAGTTGGCGAAGGTAATGGCTACGAAAAATTAAAAGATGACAAGACTGAAATAGTTGATCTTACAGGCAAGACTGCAACTCCAGGTCTAATTGATGCCCACACTCACCTTGTATATGGTGGGAGCCGTGAAAATGAATTTGCCATGAAGCTTAATGGAATGGAATATCTTGAAATTCTTGAAGCAGGTGGAGGAATTCTTTCTACACTAAAGGCAACAAATTCAGCAAGCTTTGATGAACTTTATGATAAAACAAGAGACCTTCTTGAACACATGCTAGTTCATGGTGTAACTTCTGTTGAAGCAAAAAGTGGTTACGGAATCACTCTTGAAACAGAATTAAAGGAACTTGAAGTTCTTAAAAAATTAAATGAAGATTTCCCAATAGAATTGATTACAACCTTTATGGCAGCTCACGTTATTCACGAAAAGTACAAGGATAACCCAGACGAATATGTTGACATTGTAATCGACATGATGCCAGAAGTTGCAAAGAGAAATCTTGCAGAATTCTGTGACGTATTCTGTGAAAAGGGAGTATTCACAGCAGAACAATCTGACAGAATTCTTGAAGCTGCAAAGAAACATGGCTTTAAATTAAGAATTCACTCTGATGAAATTGAAAATGTTGGTGGAGTAGATGTTGCTGCTAAGGTTGGAGCAGTTTCTGCAGAACACTTAATGGTAGTTGATGATAAAGAAATTGAAACTCTTTCAAAGGCAAATGTAATTGGTAACCTTCTTCCAGGAACAACTTTCTCACTTATGTTAGACACTTATGCTCCAGCAAGAAGAATGCTTGACAAGGGAATGGCAATTACACTTTGTACAGACTCCAACCCAGGATCATGTCCAACAGCAAACCTTCAGTTCATTATGCAACTTGGCTGCCTAGAAATGAAACTTACACCAATTGAAGTTTACAACGCAGTAACTATTAACGCTGCTTACTCAGTTGATAGGGCAAAAACTATTGGATCCTTTGACAAGGGCAAGAGGGCAAACATTACAATCTTTGATGCACACAACATTGACTATACACTTTACTTCTTCGCAACAAACCTCTGTAAACAAGTTTATATTGACGGAGAACTAGTTGTTGAAGATAGAAAGTTAGTAAAATAATTAAGCGGGAAAACAATATAGGATTTAAAACAAAGGGGCTTTGGTCCCTTTGTTTTTTTATGAAAACATATTGTTTATTGAAAAAAATAAAAAATACAATAATCTTGATAATAAAACATTTTTGTAGTTTGTGAAGAAAATTAAAAAAATAAAGTACCAAAAAAAGCTTTAAAAATCAAGGAAATTAAGAGAACGAAACAAGGTTTGCTTTAATAAGTTAATACAACACTTTAAGTAGTAGATTGTATTATTTAGTTAAATGCAGAATTGTATTATTGACAAAAACATAAGAGTATGAGAAAATAAAGAAAACATTTTCAAAGGAGGAATAATATGTTGTTATTTAACCCCGTAGTAGTATCAGTATTACTACTTGTAGTATTATGTATGTTAAAACTTAACGTACTACTTTCACTGTTAGTAGCAGGTGTTGTTGCAGGATTAACTGCAGGCATGCCACTATACGTATTTGATGCAGATTCTTGGCAAGCAAATACAATTGGAAAGCTACCAGGATTTGGAACTGAAGGCGATCCAATTATTGGTACAATAATTGGCGGTATGGGAACAATGGCAGAGACAGCTCTTGCTTATATCCTAATTGGTATGTTCGCTTATTCAATTGGTAAATCAGGACTTATAACTATACTAGCTCAAAAGCTTTCTAAAGTTGTAGGAAATAATAAATTCTATTTGATTTTCCTTATAGCATTTATTTCAATTTTCTCACAAAACCTTTTACCAGTTCATATTTCCTTTATTCCTATTCTAATTCCACCTCTACTAGGACTTATGAATAAGTTAAAGATTGACAGACGTGCAGTTGCATCAGCTCTTTGCTTCGGATTAAAGGCACCTTACATTACAATCCCAGCAGGATTTGGACTTATCTTCCACAACATTATTGCATCAAATATGACAGATGCAGGTATGCCAACAACAGTTGCAGATACTCAAAAAGTAATGTGGATTGGTGGATTTTCAATGTTAATTGGTTTAATCTTCGTTGTATTTGTTCTTTACGGAAAAGACAGAGAATATGAAGATCTTGAAATCCCAGGAGTTATTTCTCTTGATAAAGAAGTTCACATGACAGCACAAGCTTGGGGAGCTTTAATCGCAGCCCTAGCAATGCTTGTTGTTCAAATCATTACAACTAACCTTCCATTCTCAGCATTAATCGGAATTATCTTCCTATTAATCACTCGTTCAATTAAATGGAAAGAAATTGATGAAATGGTTAGCGGTGGACTTGACCTAATGGCATTTATCGCATTCGTTATGCTAATCGCAGGTGGATATGCTAACGTTCTTAACACATCTGGTGCAGTAGTAAACCTAGTTAACGATACAGCATCTATTATGGAAGGAGCTTCACTTGTAGTTTCTTCAATTGTATTGCTAGCAATTGGTCTTATTATTACAATGGGTATCGGTACATCTTTCGGTACTATTCCAGTAGTAGCAGCAATCTATGTTCCACTAGCTCAACAATTAGGCTTCTCTAAACCAGCTATTATACTTCTAATTGGTATAGCAGCAGCTCTTGGAGATGCAGGATCACCAGCATCTGACTCAACAATGGGACCTACATCTGGTCTTAACGCTGACGGACAACACGATCACATTTGGGATACTTGCGTACCTACATTTATCGCATTCGACGTATTCCTAGTAATCGGTGGTGTAATCGGAGCAGTATTATTATCTTAATAAGATAAAATTAAAAATTGACTTTAGTCATTTAAATGCGGGCAGCTAATTAGCTGCCTGTTTTTTTGTCGATTTTTTGAAGGGGAAGATGAGATTATTATCTTTGGGGAATTTTTTATAATTTACTAAGTTGTAGAAGGCTATAGGTTTGCGAAAAAATTATAACTTTGTAGTTTTTTATGACTTTATAAAGAGAAGCGACTTCACAAGATTTTATGACTTTATAAAAGGTAAGGACTTAATGAAAGTTTATAAAGTCTTAAAAGTTGAATTATTTACACTTTAATTATAGAATTAACTTTGTTAGTAGATACTTGTTGATAGAGTTAGCAATATGAATTGAAATGTAAATTTTTAAAGACGAATTTGATGAAATTAGTTAATCTGCTTTTGTTTAAGACTTTATAGAAGATAAACTTATAGAAATATTTTAAAGGATGATAAAATGAAATTTGATTACAATGCCTATCCCTATCCTTCCACAAGGAGGACAATTTTTGGCAAAAACGGAATGGTGGCAACATCGTCACCCTATGCGACAAGTGCTGGGGCAAAAATTCTTCTTGAGGGAGGAAATGCCATTGACGCTGCCCTTGCCACATCAATGACCTTGCCAGTAGTTGAACCTACAGGTAATGGATTGGGATCAGATATGTTTGCCTTAATTTATTTTGAAGGCAAACTCTATGGGGTAAATGCCAGCGGCAGAAGTCCTAAGAATATTTCTATTGAAAAGTTAAGAGAAAAGGGCTATGATAAAATGCCTTCATGTGGGGTAAATGTAATTAATACGCCGGGACTTATTGGTGGAGTAATGAAACTTCATGAGGACTTTGCCAGTCTTAGTCTCGATAAAATTTTTGAGCCTGCAATCTCTTATGCAGAAGAGGGCTATCCAGTTACTCCTCAAATTGCAAAACTTTGGGGAGAAAGCGTGAAAAAATATAAAAACTTAAATAGGGATGAGTTCGAAGAATTTTTTAAGTCCTTTACTATAGATGGGAGGGCGCCAAGAGCTGGAGAAGTTTTTAAGTCTCCAGACATGGCAAGGACTCTGAGAGAAATTCGCGACACTAAGGGAGAATCTTTTTACAGAGGAGGGCTTGCAGAAAAAATTGCAAGTGAAGTTGAAAGGCTTGGTGGCTTTTTAAGTCTTGATGACTTAAAATACTTTGAAGCAAGATATGTTGATCCAATTTCCACAAACTACAAGGGAATTGACATTTGGGAAATACCACCAAATGGTCATGGGATTTCTGTCTTAATGGCTCTAAACATTTTAAGTGAAATGGAAATAGAAGATTGTGAGGACCCTAAGGCCCTTCACAAGATTATTGAGGCCATAAAATTATCTCTTACTGATGCCAAGACCTATGTGGCTGACCCTGCTAAGATGAAAATTGAAATTGAAAGACTCTTGTCAAAGGACTATGCCAAGGACAGGAGATCAAAAATAAGTGACAGGGCAAAAAGTCCTGAAGCTTTTAAAATTAATTCTTCTGACACAGTTTATTTTGCAACAGCCGACAAGGATGGGAACATGGTTTCCATGATTCAATCAAATTACTCCGGCTTTGGATCAGGCATTGTTGTCCCTGAAACTGGCATAAGCCTAAATAACAGGGTTGAAAATTTTTATTTTGAAGAAGGACTTGCCAACTCTCTTGAGGGTGGAAAGCTTCCTTATCACACAATAATTCCTGGTTTTATGACAAAAAACAATGAAGCACTTGGAGCCTTTGGGATAATGGGAGCCTTTATGCAACCACAAGCCCATGTTCAAGTTCTTATGAATATGATAGATTTTAATTTAAATCCACAAGCTGCCCTTGATGCACCAAGGATTATGTGGATTGATGACAAAAAAATTCAGGTAGAGAAGGACTTTAGACCTGAAATAATAGATGAACTTAAAAAACTTGGCCACGAAGTTGAAGTTGTAAGTGACTTCAAAGACATGGGTAGGGGCCAGATTATTTTAAAAGATAAAGACGTATATATTGGTGGAACAGAAAAGAGGACGGACTCCAATATTTTTTCTTATTAGAAGGTGATTAAATGAAATTTAAAATTCATTCTGAATACAAGCCCACAGGTGATCAACCTCAGGCCATTGATAAGTTAGCTGAGGGAATCAAGAAGGGCTACAAGCACCAAAACCTACTTGGGGTAACAGGTTCGGGCAAGACCTTTACCATGGCAAATGTAATTGAGAGAGTTCAAAAACCAACTCTTGTAATTGCCCACAACAAGACTCTTGCCTATCAACTTTGTTCGGAGTTAAAGGAGTTTTTTCCAGAGAATGCTGTGGAATTCTTTGTTTCCTATTACGATTACTATCAACCAGAGGCCTATGTGCCAGGGACTGATACCTTCATTGAGAAGGACTCCTCTATTAATGATGAAATAGATAAGCTTCGTCACTCTGCCACTATGGCTCTTTTCGAGAGGAAGGACGTAATTATTGTTGCATCAGTTTCTTGCATCTATGGTTTAGGGGACCCAATTGACTATGAAAAGTTGGCAATCTCTCTAAGACCTGGCATGATAAAGGACAGGAACGAAGTCATGAGCAAACTTGTTGACATCCAATATGTGAGAAATGACTATGAATTTAAACGTGGGACCTTTAGGGTTCGTGGAGATATTTTGGAAATCTTTCCAGCTTCTTCATCAGAAAACTCTATTAGGGTTGAATTTTTTGGAGACGAGATTGATAGGATAACTGAAGTAAATGCCTTGACAGGTCAAGTTCTTCATTATCTAAACCACGCCTACATTACTCCGGCATCTCACTTTGCAACTTCAGAAGAAAAGGTAAAGCGTGCCATTGTTACAATAGAAGAAGAACTCGAGGAAAGACTCAAGGTCTTAAAGGACCAAGAAAAACTTTTAGAGGCTCAAAGGTTGGAGCAAAGGACTAGATATGACTTGGAAATGTTGTCTGAGATGGGGTTTTGCTCTGGTATAGAAAATTATTCAAGACACCTATCAGGTAGGGCGCCAGGTTCAAGACCCTATACTTTAATAGATTATTTCCCCAAGGACTTCTTGACAATAATTGACGAGTCTCACCAAACAATTCCACAAATTAGGGGGATGTACAATGGGGACAGGGCTCGTAAGGAAACTTTAGTTGAATATGGTTTTAGACTTCCTTCGGCTTTAGACAACAGGCCTTTGAGATTTAATGAGTTTGAAGAAATGATGAACCAATGCGTTTATGTTTCTGCAACTCCAGGACCCTATGAACTTGAACACACTGAGCAAGAGGTTGAACAAATTATTAGACCAACTGGTCTTCTTGATCCAATAATAGAAGTAAGACCAATTAAAAATCAAATTGATGACATAATTAATGAAGTGAATGGAGCCATTGAAAGGGATGAAAGAGTCCTCATCACAACCCTAACTAAGAGGATGTCTGAAGATTTATCAAGGCATTTAAAAGAAATTGGGTATAAAGTAACCTACATGCACTCTGATGTTGATACCTTGGAGAGGATGAAGATAATAAGAGACCTAAGACTTGGAAAGGTTGACGTCCTAGTTGGGATTAACCTATTGAGAGAAGGTCTTGACCTGCCAGAGGTTTCAAGAGTTTGCATACTTGATGCAGACAAGGAAGGCTTCCTTCGTTCTGTCACATCACTTATCCAAACTGCTGGTCGTGCAGCGAGAAATGCTGATGGAAAAGTTATAATGTATGCTGATACTATAACTCCTTCCATGAGGATAACTATTGATGAAACTTCTAGAAGAAGAAAAATTCAAGAAGAATACAATGAAGAGCATGGTATCACTCCAAAGACCATAGTCAAGAGTGTTCGTGAAGTCATAAATACTGCCATTGCTGCAGAAGAGTCCATTGACTTTAAGGATATTAAAGATGAAGAAAATGAATTTACTAAGGATGAAATTAATGAAATGATAGATGCCCTAAAACCTGAAATGTACAGGGCAGCAGAGGAACTTGACTTTGAAAAGGCAGCTGAAATTAGGGACAAGATAAAGGATCTAAGGGAGAAGAAAAAATCTGCCCTCCTTTAAAGAGGTGTTATATTGAAAGACGAAATAATAGTAAAGGGAGCTAGGGTCAACAATCTAAAAAATGTTGACCTTAAAATTCCTAGAAATAAATTTGTAGTTTTCACAGGACTTTCTGGATCGGGCAAGTCATCCCTTGCCTTTGATACAATTTATGCAGAAGGTCAAAGAAGGTATGTGGAATCTCTATCTTCCTATGCAAGACAGTTCTTGGGACAAATGGATAAGCCAGAGGTTGACTATATTGAAGGCATGAGTCCATCAATTTCCATTGACCAAAAGACTACGTCAAAGAACCCAAGGTCAACTGTGGGGACAGTTACAGAAATCTACGACTACCTAAGACTCTTGTATGCGAGAGTTGGACATGCCTTTTGTCCAGAGTGTGGAAGAGAAATTTCTTCCTATACTATAGACCAAATGGTTGACGAAATAATGAAACTAGATGAGAGGACAAGGATTCAAATTCTTTCACCAGTTGTTAGACACAGAAAGGGTCAACACAAAAAAGTTTTTGAAAAAATTAAAAAAGAAGGCCTTTTACGAGTTCTAGTTGACGGAGAAATGCACGACATTGGGGAAGAAATTGAACTTGAAAAAAATAAAAATCACGACATAGATATTGTCATTGACAGGATAATAATAAAAGAGAAAATTGAATCAAGACTTGCAGACTCACTTGAAATTGCAACAAATCTAAGTGATGGGATAGCAAAGATAAATGTAATAGATGGAGATGACATGGTCTTCTCCACAAAATTTGCCTGCCCTCACTGCAACATTATAATAGAAGAAGTTACTCCAAGGTCCTTCTCCTTCAACTCCCCTATGGGAGCTTGTGACGAGTGTAAGGGACTTGGATTTTCTAAAGAAGTTTCAAGAGACTTGGTTATTCCAAACAAAGACCTTTCCATAGATGAGGGAGCAATTGCCTGCTACTCTAACTCTAAGGGAACATATTATTATGAAATAATTTCACAAATAGCAAAGAAATTTAATTTTTCTACTAAGGAACCAATAAAAAATGCTCCAAAGGAATTTATGGAAGCAATTTTTGAAGGCTACAAGGGAAAACTTAACTTCTCTTTTAATTCTTACTTCTCTGGAGAAAAAAAATACTCTGGAGGCTTTGAGGGAATCTTAAAAAATCTAAAGAGAAGGTACACTGAATCAAGCTCTGACAGGATGTTAGATAAAATTGACGAGTTTATGGAAGAAGTCCCCTGCCCTAAGTGCCATGGAACAAGATTAAAAGATTCATCTCTTGCAATAAGAGTTGGAGGCCTAAATATCTATGAGCTAACAGAATTATCCATAGACAAGTCTCTCGAGTTTTTTGAAAATTTAGAGTTTACAAAAAATGAAATGATAATTGCTGAAGAACTTTTAAAGGAAATCAAGTCCAGGCTAGAATTCTTGGTCAACGTCGGTCTTGAATATTTATCCCTATCAAGGATGGCAGGGACACTTTCTGGTGGTGAGGCCCAAAGAATAAGGTTAGCAACTCAAATTGGGTCCCAACTTGTGGGGGTAATCTATGTACTTGATGAACCAAGTATTGGACTTCACCAAAGGGACAACGCAAAACTTCTCGAGTCCCTTAGAAATTTAACAGATATTGGCAACACCTTAATCGTTGTTGAGCATGATGAGGACACTATGTTTGCAGCAGATGAAATTGTAGACATTGGACCCCTTGCAGGAGTTAATGGGGGAAGGATTGTTGCCCAAGGAACTGCCGAAGAAATTATGGAAGTTCAAGAGTCCATAACTGGGGCCTACCTAAGTGGGAGAAAGAAAATTGAAGTTCCCAAGGAAAGAAGGGCATACACAGGCAAGTCTATAAAGGTAATAGGTGCGGAGGAAAACAACTTAAAAAATATTGATGTTGAATTCCCACTGGGACAGTTTGTCTGCGTGACAGGAGTTTCTGGATCAGGTAAGTCTTCTCTTGTAAATGAAATTCTCTACAAGAGCCTTGCCCAAAAGATAAATAAGTCTAGGATAAAACCTGGCAAGCACAAGACTATTGAAGGGCTTGATAATATTGACAAGATTGTTGACATCGACCAATCACCAATTGGTAGAACGCCAAGGTCAAACCCTGCCACTTATACCGGGGCCTTTGATATAATAAGAGATGTCTTCGCCAATACCAACGAGGCAAAGATGCGTGGCTACAAGAAGGGAAGATTTTCTTTTAACGTCAAGGGAGGAAGATGTGAGGCCTGCAAGGGTGATGGAATTTTAAAAGTTGAGATGCACTTCTTGTCTGACGTTTATGTTCCTTGTGAAGTTTGTCATGGAAAGAGATACAACCGTGAAACTCTTGAAGTAAAATACAAGGGCAAAAATATTTATGAAGTCTTAGACATGACAGTGGAAGAGGCAATTGACTTCTTCAAAAATCATGAGAGAGTTTTGAGAAAACTTGAAACCCTAAGAGATGTTGGACTTTCTTATATAAAACTAGGCCAGTCATCCACACTCCTATCAGGTGGTGAGGCCCAAAGGATAAAGCTTGCAACAGAATTATCTAAGAGGGCAACGGGAAGAACTCTTTACATCTTGGACGAGCCAACAACTGGTCTTCACTCAGAAGATGTAAATAAATTAATCAAGGTCTTGGAAGAACTTGTGGATAGGGGCAACACTGTAATAACCATTGAGCACAATCTTGATGTTATAAAGTGTGCCGACCATATTATAGACCTTGGACCAGAAGGTGGAGAAGGTGGAGGTCAAGTTATCTTCACTGGAAGACCAGAAGAAATTATTAAGTGCAAGAATTCTTATACAGGAGAATTCTTGAAGAATAAATTGGAGGATTAATTTGAAAAGGATTAAAAAAATGGCCGTTCTTGTATTGGCGGCAAGTCTTTTGCCAAGTTTTGTTTCAGCAAAGGGATTTGTGAGACCAAATGACTTTATGAATAAGTCTGGCAGTGAGAGGACCCATTCCCTAAAAAAGTGGCAGGCAAGGATGAACCTTCCTGTAACTGGTGGGATGAACGCTAAGACAAAGCAGGCTCTTTATACAGAAAATTATGAAGTTTATGATATGGTAACTAATCCACCAACAAGTGGGACTTGGATTGTGGTTAACAAGTCTAGGAGGACACTTACTCTTTACAAGGGAGGTCAAGCTATTGGAAAGTTCCCTGTAACTCTTGGAGCAAATTCAACTCCAACCCCATCAGCAAAGGCAAAAATTCACAATATGCACAAGAATCCTGCCTGGGGTGGAATGGGAGGTAAGTACACTCCGGCTGCATCAAATGATCCAAAGAACCCTCTTGGAGAAAGATGGATGGGTCTAAGCATACCAGGGGAAAGTGGTTATGGAATTCATGGCAACATAAAACCTCTTCAAATTGGTGGCTACTATTCCAATGGTTGCATAAGGATGTTTAACTACGATATAGAAAATGAAGTTTTTCCACAGATGAGGGTTGGAGCACCAGTTTGGTTGGGGACAGATGCAGAATTAGAATCTTGGGGAGTTTACCAATTCTCAAGACCTAAGAAGGCAGAGGCGAAGCCAGTAGAAAAGCAAAAGCCTGTAGAAGAAAATACTAACCCAATCGAAAAAGTTCCAGCAGGTGACCTACTAGAATTTTAAGTTAATAAAGTAGCTTTAGGTCATTGAAAATCATAAGCCTTTGAGTTATAATGTTTCTTAAAATTGAAGCGAAAGCTTTAAGAAGGCTATTTTAAATTAAAACGGGAGGAAATTATGAAAAAGAAAATTTTTAGTATTGCACTTGTTGCAATGACGGCCCTTTTATTATTTGGGTGTGGAAAAAAAGAGGACGCAAAGGAAGAAGCTAAGGAAGCAGTTAAGTTTGAAATAAAAACTACTGGACCAACAATTGATGCTATTAAGAAGAAGGGAAAAATAGTTCTTGGAACTTCAGCAGACTTCCCACCAATGGAATGGACATCCTTCCAATCTGGTAAGGAAGAATTTACAGGTGTTGACCTTGCAATTGCAAAATCAATTGCAGATTCACTTGGAGTTGAACTTGAAGTTAAGAACATGGCTTTCGAAGGACTTCTTGCTTCACTAAACTCAGGCGACGTTGATATGGTTCTTGCAGGAATGGGTGCTGACGAAGAAAGAAAGAAACAAGTTGACTTCTCTGAAGAATATTCAAAGGGAAAACAAGTTTTACTTGTAACTGAAGAAAATAAAGACAAGTATAAAACTTTTGATGATCTTAAAGGAAAAACTATTGGTACACAACTTGGTTCACTTCAACAAAAATTTGCAACTGAAAAGTTTGGAGATAAGTGCAAGGGATTTGATCTTAACAATGTAATCATTGAACAATTAAAGAACAAGTCTATTGACGCAGCTTTCTTATCAGAACTTCCAGCAAAACAATTTGCATCAATAACAGATGGACTTGTTATTATAGATGGCTTAGGAATTCCAGATGAAAGTGGCTTTGCAGTAGCAATTAAAAAGGGTAACGACGACTTAACAGGAGCTGTTAATGAAGTTGTTAAAGGATTAAAAGATTCAGGCCAAATAGAAAAATGGTTTGATGAGTATATTGAATTATCTAACAAAGAGGCAATGAAATAATTAAATATTCCCTACATTAAATGTGGGGAATTTTTATTTTATAAACTTTTAAAAAATAAGGGGAAATTATGGGAATTATGAATCAATTTGTTTTCATTGAGAGATACCTGCCAACTTACTTAAATGGTGCCATAACAACTATTGAACTTTCGATAATTGGTGTCCTTCTAGGTTTTACCCTTGGCGTAATTCTTGCTCTAATGAAAACATCGAAAATGAAAATTTTAAATATCTTGTCAAGCATCTACATCGAAATTGTAAGGGGAACCCCAATGCTTGTACAAATAATGATAGTTTACTTTGGACTAAAGAAGATTATTCCAGAACAATTTACACTTTTGACTGCACCAATGTTCTTGTGTGCACTTTCAATTTCTTTAAACTCAGCAGCCTATGTTGCTGAAATAATAAGGTCGGGTATATCTTCAGTTGATCCTGGACAAATGGAAGCTGCAAGATCTCTTGGACTTAACAAAAAGCAAGCGATGATGAAAATTATTATGCCACAAGCAATAAAGAATATTTTACCAGCCCTAGTAAATGAATTTATTACACTTATTAAGGAATCATCTATAACTTATACAGTAGGGGTTGGAGAATTAATGTACGCAGGCAAAACTATTTCTTCAGGTACTTATCAATTAGTAAAACCCTTCGTATTTGTAGCTGTAATTTATTTTATAATGACCTTTAGCCTTTCAAAGGCTTTAGGACTTCTAGAAAGGAGACTTGCAAATGATTAAGGTAGAAAATCTTACAAAATCCTTTGGAGAACTTGAGGTCCTAAAGGGAATAAATCAAGAGATAAAAGATGGAGAAGTAGTTGTTGTCATTGGACCATCAGGTTCAGGTAAGTCAACTTTTTTAAGATGCTTAAATCTTTTGGAAGAGCCAACAGGTGGCAAAATTTTTGTAGACGATGAAGAGATAACTTCAAAGAATGTTGATATAAATAAGATTCGTGAAGAAATGGGAATGGTATTTCAATCCTTTAACCTCTTCAACAATTTAAATGTTATTGACAACATTACACTTGCACCTACACTCGTTAGGAAGCTTGAAAAATCTGAAGCAGAAAAAAAGGCAAGAGACTTACTAGCAAGAGTTGGACTTCCTGACAAGGCAGAGGCCTTTCCAAAGTCCTTATCAGGTGGACAAAAACAAAGAATTGCAATTGCAAGGGCACTTGCAATGAATCCAAAGGTAATGCTATTTGATGAACCAACATCAGCCCTTGACCCAGAAATGGTTGGCGAAGTTCTTGACATAATGAAGGACCTCGCTAGGGAAGGTATGACCATGGTAGTTGTTACTCACGAGATGGGCTTTGCAAGAGAAGTGGGTGACAGAATTATCTTTATGGACGGCGGCAACGTCGTAGAAGAAGGCAGCCCAGAAGAAATTTTTGGCAATCCACAAAACGATAGGACTAAAGACTTCTTAGGAAAAGTTCTTTAATAACTTTTAAAAATTTAAATCAAATGACTTAGTTAAGGCTAGGTCATTTTTTATTGCAGTTTTGTATCGTAGAAAATAAATTTTTAATGATATAATTTTTTTAAGGAGTGAGTGCGATGAAGTGTTTAATGAAAAATTTAATTATTCTTTTCGCTCTTATTTTTTTAACTCTCGCCTTCCTTGAAAGGACTGCCTACAAATCCTACAGTGAAGGTGGGAAGGTATCTAAGCAAGAAGTGAAGTTAGATGAAGACCAGGACAATAAAAATTTTGAAATTTTAGAAGTGACTAGTGATGAGAAGAAACAAATGGAAGAGAGTCTTGGCTATGAAATTGCAGAAATAAAACACATCAGGCTCCTTGATAAGGATGACTACACAAAAGAAGATGTGAACAATAAAGAAGCTTACACAATTGAAAATATTTCAGAAGTTAAGGATGCCTTAGAATTTGATGGAAGAGATGTCTATGAGTTAATCTATAAAAATAAAAAGTATAAAGAAGCTGGAATTAAAATAGGAAATAAGATTTTAAAAAATGATTACATGGTGGACCTTCCTATAGACGCAAGAATAATTTCCAATGCCTTGGGCTTCGATGTGAAAGAGAAACATAAAATTGACTTGGATCTTGAGTTAAAAATTGAAGGAAAAGCTTTTGCTACACTTAGTCTTTTCCTTGAGATAAATCATTACGACTTTGAAGTACATAAAAATGGAAGGGAAGTATCAAAAGGGAGAGCTAAGAAAGTTGTGGGAGCTTATTTAATAGTAAGAAAGGATGAAAGAAATGAAATCTAGAGACAAGTATATTATCACTGGTGTGGTCATGACTCTTATATTAATAATATTTTTACACTTCATGCCACTTTTGGACTTAAGAGTTACATCCTCTTATCAAAAGAACTTACTTGAGTATGTTAAGGATGACATTACAATAATAATTGCCTTTATACTTTCTATAGGGCTTATTGTTTATGGACTAATAA
Source organism: Peptoniphilus sp. DNF00840 (assembly GCF_001553125.1). Taxonomy (NCBI): domain Bacteria; kingdom Bacillati; phylum Bacillota; class Tissierellia; order Tissierellales; family Peptoniphilaceae; genus Peptoniphilus; species Peptoniphilus sp. DNF00840. Next base: position 13,061 of record NZ_KQ960201.1, on the reverse strand, counting down.
AGAAGGATTAAGATGAATTTATGACTTAGGCGACTAAGTCCTTTTTTATGTAAACTTTATTTTGCCTTTTGCTAATATGTATTCAAATATAGATTAAAACTAATAACATATTTTATTTAAGTTATTGAGAAAAAATAAATATTATTAAGAAGTTTTTCCAAGAAAAAAGATAATAGCATACATTATAGCGTGTAATCGAAGAAACAGACTATCAAGAAAACGTATTAAAACATTGTACTTTTTTAGCAAATTGAGTTTAATTTTTATGAAAATTATTGACAATAGTTTATGTTTAGAATAAAATCAACTTAGAAAACATTTGCAAGGAATTTTCTAAGCAAGTGTAGAAATTTTGGCAACTACTTTTCAAAAGATGACTTAATGTTTCATCTTTAATATTTTCTTTTGAATTAGTAAGTAAGATGTAATGTATTAAAAGAAAGGGAGTACAATTATGAACAAAGTAGTATTAACAGGCAACGATCTTGATCTTGAACAATTAGTAGCCGTATGTAGAGACCACGTTAAGGTAGAAATTGATGAAAAGGCTATCGCTGATGTAAACAAGTCAAGAAAATATGTTGAAGAAATCGTAGAAGAAGAAAGAGTTGTTTATGGAATCAACACTGGTTTTGGTTCTCTATCAAGAGTAAGTATCTCTAAAGAAGATTCAGCTCAACTTCAAGAAAACATTATTAGAACTCACGCTTCTGGATTTGGCAACCCACTTCCTGAAGATGAAGTAAGAGGAGTTATGCTTATTAGAATCAACTCACTTCTAAAGGGTGTTTCTGGTATCAGACTTTCTACTATTGAATTACTTCTTGAAATGTTAAACAGAAACGTAGTACCATTTATTCCAGAAAAGGGATCTCTTGGAGCTTCTGGTGACTTAGCACCACTTGCACACATGGTTCTTCCAATGCTTGGACTAGGAAAAGCTTATTATGAAGGTGAACTTCTTCCAGGTAAGGTTGCTATGGAAAAAGCTGGTTTAAAACCAATCGCACTTGCAGCTAAAGAAGGTCTTGCACTTATTAATGGTACAACAGTTCTTACAGCAACTGGAGCACTTGCAACTTACGATGCACTTAAACTTTCTAAGATTGCTGATATCGCAGGAGCTATGTCTTGTGAATCTGCTAGAGGAATCATTGATGCATTCTGGGAAGAACTTCACACAATTAGACCACACGCTGGATCACTTAAGACTGCTGAGAACTTAAGAAATATTCTTGATGGTTCAACTTATATCACTCACACAGCTGAACTTAGAGTACAAGATGCTTATACATTTAGATGTATGCCACAAATTCACGGTGCTTCTAAAGACACTCTTGAATATGTTAAAGAAAAAGTTGAAATCGAACTTAACTCTGCAACTGATAACCCAATCATCACTCACGATGGCAAGGTAATTTCTGGTGGTAACTTCCACGGAGAACTTATGGCACAACCACTTGACTTCTTAGCAATTGCAGTTTCTGAACTAGGCAATGTTTCTGAAAGAAGAATTGAAAGAATGGTTAACACTACACTTTCTGGAATGCCTTCATTCTTAGTAAAACACCCTGGTCTAAACTCTGGTTTTATGATTACTCAATATGCAGCAGCTGCTTTAGCATCAGAAAACAAAACTTTATCTCACCCAGCAAGTGTTGACTCAATAACATCTTGTGAAAACCAAGAAGACTTCGTTTCTATGGGTAACTGGGCATCAAGAAAAGCAAGAGAAGTTGTTAAGAATACAGCTAGAATTCTAACTACTGAACTTATGATAGCTGCTCAAGCACTTGACTTCAGAATGGAAATGGAAGACAACAAATATCAACTTGGTAAGGGAACAAAAGTTGCTCACGATGTAATAAGAAAACAAGTTGCATTTATCGAAGATGATAAGTCTGTTGAAATCTACGAAGAACTTGAAAAAGCACAAGAACTTATTAACACTGGCAAACTTCTTGAAGAAGTTGAAAAGGTAGTAAAATTTTAATAAATAGTAAGATAATTAACCTATAATATAGAAGTAAGCGAAAAAGTATTAAATAATAATTCAAATAAATAGGAGGAAAATTAATTGAAAAGAGTAATGTGTATTCCTAACTATTCTGAAGGTAGAGACCTTGGAAAAGTTGAAAAAATCACAGAATGTTTTAGGGCAAAGGAAAATGTAAAGCTAATTGACTACCAACCAGATGCTGACCACAACAGACTTGTTGTTGAAGTAATTGGTGAACCAGAAGCTGTTATTGCTGCAGTTCTTGAATCTGTAAAGGTTGCAACTGAAGTCATCGATATGTCTAAGCACGAAGGTGCTCACCCAAGAATGGGTGCAGTTGATGTTATACCTTTCGTTCCAGTAACTGAATGTACAACTGAAGAATGTGTTGAATATGCAAACAAGGTTGGTAAGGCTATAGGAGAAATGGGAATTCCTGTTTACCTATATGAAGATGCTGCAACAAGCCCAGACAGAAAGAACCTTGCTAAGGTTAGAAAGGGACAATACGAAGGATTCTTCGACAAAATCAAAGAACCTGAATGGAAACCTGACTACGGTCCACAAGAAATGAATGTTAAATCTGGAGCTACAGCTGTTGCTGCAAGATTCCACCTAGTTGCATTTAACGTAAACTTAAACACAAAGGACTTAGCTATTGCTGATAAAATTGCAAAAACAGTTCGTCACATTGGTGGAGGTCTTAGATTCTGTAAGGCTATTGGTCTTGAACTAGAAGAAAAGGGTTTAACACAAGTATCAATGAACCTTGTAAATTATGAAAAGACTGCAATTTACCAAGCTCTTGAAATGGTAAAATCAGAAGCTAAGAGATATGGAGTAACTGTTGTTAACACAGAACTTATTGGACTTCTTCCACTACAAGCTCTTGTTGATTCAGCAGCTTACTACATGCAAATTGATGGATTTAAACAAGAACAAGTTCTAGAAACACTTTTAATAGAGGAGTAATTAAGTAAAATGGGATTTAAAACAGATATACAAATAGCTGATGAAGCAACAATGCTTCCAATTGAAGAAGTAGCTGCAAAGATTGGGTTCGAAAAAGACGATCTTGAACAATATGGTAAATATAAGACTAAGATTTCTTGGGATGCAATCAAGAGAATCGAAGAAAACAATGAAAATGGTAAATTAATTCTTGTTTCTGCTATTTCTCCAACACCAGCAGGTGAAGGTAAATCTACAGTTTCCATTGGTCTTACTCAAGGACTTAATAGACTTGGAAAGAAATCTGCAGTAGCTCTTCGTGAACCATCTCTTGGACCAGTATTTGGTGTTAAGGGTGGAGCTGCAGGTGGTGGATACTCACAAGTAGTTCCTATGGAAGATATTAACCTTCACTTCACAGGAGACCTTCACGCAATGACAGCTGCAAATAACCTTATTTCAGCTTGTATAGATAACCACATTCACCAAGGAAATGCTCTAAGAATTGACTGTAGACAAATTACTTGGAAGAGAGTTATCGATATGAATGATAGATCTCTTAGAAATGTTGTTATATCTCTTGGTAAAAAAGCTGATGGCTTCCCTAGAGAAGACCACTTCATGATCACAGTTGCATCTGAAATCATGGCAGTTCTTTGTCTATCAGAAAACATTGAAGACTTAAAGAACAGACTAGCTAAGATGATTATTGGCTACAACCTAGACAATCAACCTGTAACAGTTGCAGATCTTGAAATCCAAGGTGCTGTTGCAATGCTTCTTAAGGATGCACTAAAACCAAATATGGTACAAACTCTTGAAAATACACCAGCCTTTATTCACGGTGGACCTTTCGCTAATATTGCACATGGATGTAACTCTATCCTAGCTACAAAACTTGCACTTGCTACAAGTGATTATGCAGTTACAGAAGCTGGATTCGGTGCTGACCTTGGTGCTGAAAAATTCATGGACATTAAATGTAGGATGGCAGGTCTTGCTCCAGATGCAGTTGTAATCGTTGCAACAATTAAGGCTCTTAAGATGCACGGTGGAGTAGATAAAAAAGAACTTAAGGCAGAAAATGTTGAAGCTCTTGAAAAGGGATTTGCTAACTTAAGACGTCACGTTGAAAATATTAAGAAGTTTGGTGTTCCAGCTATTATTGCCATCAACAGATTTGCTGATGATACTGAAGCTGAAATCGCTAAGTTAGAAGAACTTTGTAAAGAACTTGGAGTAAGAATTTCACTTTGTGAATGTTTCGCAAAGGGTGGAGAAGGTGCAGAAGACCTTGCTAAACAAGTTGTTGAACTAATCGACGAAGGAAAATCTGACTTCAAACTACTTTACGATGTAAATGCATCTATCGTTGACAAAGTAAACACAATTGTTAAAGAAATCTACAGAGGTAGAGAAGCTAAATTCACTAAGGCTGCAATGAACCAAGTTAAAAAACTTGAAGAAATTGGTCTTGACAAGCTTCCAATCTGTGTTGCTAAGACACAATTCTCATTTACTGATGATCAAAAGATAATGGGAGCACCTACAGACTTTGACATTGAAATTCAAGATGTAAGAGTATCTGCAGGAGCAGGCTTCATCGTTGTTCAAACTTCAAACATCATGATAATGCCAGGACTTCCAAAAGTTCCAGCTGCTAACAAGATGGATATTGACAACGACGGAGTTATTACTGGATTATTCTAATTCTCGGGAGGAAAAATGCTTAAAGATTTAAATATAGTAGAATTTGCAAATGAAACAGCTTCAGATTCACCAGCACCTGGTGGTGGATCTATTGCTGCTCTAAATGCATCAATGGCTGCTTCACTTCTTGCAATGGTTGCAGGACTAACTGTTGGCAAGAAAAAATATATGGACGTTTCTGAAAGAATGGAAGAAATTCAAGCAAAACTTTTAAAATACAAGGATGAATTTGTTGATGGAATCGACAAAGACGCCAACTCTTTTAATGGTGTTATGGACGCTATGAAACTTCCTAAGGAAACTGAAGAAGAAAAAGCAGCAAGATCAGAAAAAATTCAAGAAGGATACAGAAATGCAATTGAAGTACCTCTTGGACTTGGAATGAAAGTTACTGAATTATACGATTACGCAAGAGAACTTGCTGAAAAAGGTAATTCAAATGCAATCACTGACGTAGCAGTAGCTCTATTAAACATTGAAGCTGCAGTTCACGGAGCTTTCTTAAATGTAATCATCAACCTTAACTCACTTAAGGATCAAAATTACAGACACGAACTTGAAGAGAAAATGGCTGCTACAAGAAAGATTGTAGAAAAGAATCACGCAGAAATTATGAAAGTGGTAGATGAAAAATTAGCATGATTTATCTTTTAGTCGATGTTGGATCAACTTATACAAAGTTGCATTTAGTGGATACAAGTAAAAATGTAATTTTGGCTGGAGCTTCAAGTTATACTACTGTGGAGACCGATGTTAGAGAAGGCTTTAACAAGGCTTATAAAAAGCTAAGAGAAATCTCTGATGTTAAATATGATAAAATATTGGGTTGTTCTTCAGCATCAGGAGGACTAAAGGTCATAGCCATAGGTTTTTCAAAAAGCCTTACTACTGACGCTGCAAGACTTGCGTCACTATCAAGTGGTGCCAGGATTTTAAATGTTTATTCCTACGAACTCAAGGACGAAGAAGTAGAAGAAATAAAATCCGCTGGTGCCGATATCATAGTCTTATGTGGTGGAACTGACCACGGCAACAAGGACAACATAATCTACAATGCAAAGAAACTTGCAAAGGGGTCACTTAAGACTCCTGTAGTTGTGGCAGGAAATATTGACACTCATGAAGAAATAAGGGACATCTTTACAAAAGCTAATGTCCCTTGTGACTTCACAGAAAATGTCATGCCGACAACAAACACAATAAATTATAGGCCACTTAGACAGACAATTGGAGATCTTTTCATTAAGACTATCGCCCATGCAAAGGGGATTGATTTATTAAGTCAAGATTTTGAAATATTATTGCCAACTCCAGTTGCAGTTCAAAAGGCAATGTCAGTCTACGCCAAATATTTGGATAAGGTTATATTATCCGTTGACATAGGCGGGGCAACTACAGATATTCATTCCATAGGTAAAACTTATTATGGAGAAGAAAATGTCATCTCACCTCCCATTGATGAGCCCTATGAAAAGAGAACGGTTGAAGGCGATATGGGTATGAGGTACTCTGCAACTGCTCTTTATGAGTCAGTTGGAGAAGAGCCCTTCTTAAAGTTTGGAATAAAAGATGCCAAGGAAAAAACTGAATTTCGTTTTAACCATACTAGCTATATTCCAGACAATGAAGAAGACCTATTCTTTGACAATGTCTTGTGTTATATAGCAACTCATACTTCCCTTATGAGACACGTTGGGCACATAAAAAAAATTAAAACACCTACTAGAACTATTTATGAGCAGTATGGAAAAGATTTGAGACCAGCAGAAATGTTTATTGGCACTGGTGGATCACTCATTAATTCTAATGAGCCAAAGAAAATCCTATCAGCCATTAAGGACTTAGATGAAAAATATCTAATTAACAGGGACGTTAAATGTTATTTAGATAAGGAGTATATCCTATCATCAGCTGGACTAATTTCTACTGTGGATGAAGAAGCTTCATACAAATTATTAAAGAAATATCTTAAAGAATTATAAAAACTTTTAGAAGTTACCATTTTTGGTAGCTTCTTTTTTTATGGAATTTTAAATTGCTTAGCTTTTTAAGTTAAAGAAAAAATTTTCGTTGAGCTGGAAGAAACTAAAAATTTATTTTTGATTAAGTGCTTGTGACCTTTTAATGAAAATAAAATTTAAAATTTACTAAGACAATAAAAACGCTACTTGTAAATCAATGCAAGTAGTCTTTGTTTTTAATATTTTATTTTATAGATTTAAACACCAAAAAATAATTTTCAGCATAGAGAATTATATTAAGTAAAAGAAAGCTAATGAAATATTTTTTATTCACAGCTTCAAGTTTTGAAAACTTATATAGGTTTAAGAAGAAAATAAGTCCAGTAATTATGAGTCCAAGATAAATATCAGCAGGTCTTGAGAAGTAAAGATCAGTAGGAGGACCAAAGATTCCTAAATCCAAAATAATAAGTAGGGGCAAGTTAATTATTATAATAAGTTCGAGAAAGATTGGCTTGAGATTTTTAGCCTTATCAATGTAAGCACTTATAAGAACTCCAAGAATTAAAATTAAGGAAAAAATTCTCATTTGACTTAAGAGTAAGGCAAACAACATGGAGGTATACTGAATATTTGTTGCAATTGTGTTTAGCTCATCTATTCTCTTATTAAATTTTGGAATAATAAAATTAATAGAGATAAATCCCAATAAAAATATAAGCAAAAAAAATTTTTGAAAATCCATATAAGTCCTCCTTTTTTTTAATTATAACATAGCTTAGAAAAACTCTAAAATAAATAATAAATTTGAATTAATTGCATCAATGAAGTCAATTTAGAAGTGGAAGCTTTTGTGTGCTTGTTTAAAAATTGAGAAAAATTATTTCAGATTGTAAGTAAAAAAATTATAAACAATCATAGAAAGTATGCCAGTGTTTTTAAGTCTAATTATACTCAAATAAAGTCCTTATAATCTTTAAAAAAGCCTAATAATAGTGTAAAATATCTATAAGGAGTTTTGTCGTGGAATATTGGGATGTATATGATAAAAAAGGAAAATGGAAGAGGCGAGCCATAAGAAAGGGCGAGCGTCTTAAAAATAGTGATTACCACCTTATAGTTGAGGGATGGATCCTAAGGGATGATGGAAATTTTATTATCCAGAGAAGGTCTCTTAATAAAAAATCCTTTGCTGGCATGTGGTACTGCTCTGCTGGTGGGTCTGTTATATCTAGAGAGACTCCCAAGGAGGGCATGGTCCGTGAGTTCAAAGAAGAGCTTGGCGTTGATATAAGTGAAGATGAACTTAGACTCAAGAGGATTATCACTGAAAAAAACACAATATTTTATATTTTTCTAGTGCGTAAAAATATTTCTCTTGATGAAATAGTCATGCAGGAGGAAGAGGTTATGGATGTTGACATAGCCAGCGTAGAAAAGATTCAACAAATGATTGAAGACAAAACTTTTATTGGACTTGATTACTACGAAAAATTTTTCAAAGGTATATAATCGTCTCAAGTGAGGCGTTTTTTTATAGGAGGATTTATGAAATTATACAATACTCTAAGTAGGAAGAAGGAAGACTTTGTTCCAATTAAGGAAGGCGAAGTTGGAATCTACAACTGTGGTCCAACTGTTTACAACTTTATCCACGTTGGTAACGCAAGGCCTCTTGTTGTCTTTGACACTTTGAGAAGGTACTTTGAATACAAGGGGATGAAGGTTAAATTTGTTGTTAACTTTACAGATATTGACGATAAGATGATCAACAAGGCAAATGATGAAGGCGTTAAGGTTTCTGACATTGCTGAAAGATATATAAAAGAATTTAAGAAGGATGCAGGTGGACTTCACCTTTATGATTATGAAACCATAAATCCTAGGGCAACTGAACACATTGATGAAATAATTGACTTCGTCCAAACCCTAATAGACAAGGGAGCAGCCTATGTTTCCAATGGAGATGTCTACTTTGACATTAGCCATGCTAAGGACTATGGCAAGCTTTCAAAGAAGAATCTTGATGACCTAATTTCTGGTCACAGGGTCGATATAAATGACAACAAGAAAAACCCACAAGACTTTGCCCTTTGGAAGAATAAAAAAGAAGGAGAACCATTCTGGCAAGCACCTTGGGGAGAAGGAAGACCTGGCTGGCACATTGAGTGTTCTGTCATGGCAAAGACTATTATTGGAGATAACATCGACATTCATACTGGTGGCGAGGATTTACAATTCCCTCACCACGAAAATGAAATTGCCCAATCAGAAACTTGCAACGGAGTTCCCTTTGCTAACTACTGGCTCCACAACGGAATGATAACTGTTGACAACGAAAAGATGTCAAAATCCAAGGGTAACTTCTTCACAGTTAGAGAAATTTCTGATGAGTTTGACCTAGAAGTTTTGAGGTTCTTCCTTTTGACAACTCAATACCGTTCACCAATTAACTTCTCAAGAGAAGTAATGGAACAGACAAAAAATTCAAGCAAGAGACTTTACAATGCAAAGTACAAGCTTGAAGATGCCATAGAAAAAACTTCTGTAGAAAAAATCACAGAAGATGAAGAAAATTTATTAAAGGGCTATGACAAGCATATTGAAAAGTTTGAAACAGCCTTGGAAGATGACTTAAACACTGCTGATGCCATTACAGCAATCTTTGACCTAGTTAAGGACATCAACTTAAATCTTGACGAAAATTCTTCAAAGGAAGTTCTTGAAAAATCCTTAGAACTTCTTAAGAAGCTCACTAAGGTTCTTGGAATAATGGAAGAAGAAAGAGAAGAAATCTCAGGCGACATTGAAGAACTTATCAAGGAAAGAAATGAAGCAAGAAAGAACAAGAACTTTGCTAGGGCTGATGAAATTCGTGATGAGTTAAAGAATATGGGAATTGAAATAGAAGATACGAGAAGTGGAACAACTTGGAAGAGAATTTAAATTTTTTAGAAGTCAAAAATTACACTGAAGCCGAGGTAAGGGAGCTAAGTCCCCTTGCCCTAGCCTATATAGGTGATGCTTGTTTTGAAATCTTAGTTAGGAGTGAAATCTTGGACATAAGAAAGAACCCCAACAAGCTTCACAGGGAAAGCATAAGGTATGTGAGGGCCAAGGGTCAAAGAGACCTTTTTGAAAAAATAGAAGATATTTTAACGGAAGATGAAAAGAGAATTTATAAGAGGGGAAGAAATGCCAAGTCCCACACAGTTCCCAAGAATGCAGACCCTATAGATTATAGGATTGCAACTGGCGTGGAGGCACTTTATGGCTACCTCTACCTCTTAAAGAGATATGATAGGATTAGAGACTTATTTAAGGAGATGATAGGATGAAGGTAAAAATTATTTCCCACACGATGGATCCAGACAAGACTATTGCTGCGGCTGCTAAACTTTGCTATTCAAGAGTTGGTGTTGAAGAAATTACGGAAAATTTAACAGAAGAATCTACAGAAAAGTTTTTAAATAGACTTTTGTCTTTTTCTCACCTATCACCACTTGAACATGTTAGCTTTACCTTTGCTATTGAAGGAGTTTCAAGGACTCTTACTCATCAACTTGTAAGGCATAGGATTGCATCCTATTCACAACAATCCCAAAGGTATGTAAAGCTTGATTCCTTTGAATACATTATTCCACCTCAAATCGAAAAAAATGAGGAAGCGAAAAAAGTTTTTATAGAAGCTATGAAGAGGGACCAAGAGGACTACGACAAGCTAGTTGAAATATTAGTGGAAGAAAATGCAAGACCACTAATAGCAGAGGGAATGGATGAAGTCAAGGCAAGAAAGTCTGTAGAAAAAATGTCCATAGAAGATGCTAGGTATGTCTTTCCTAATGCTTGTGAGACAAAAATTGTTGTAACAATGAATGTTAGAACTCTCCAACACTTCTTTACAGTGAGATGTTGCGAAAGAGCCCAATGGGAAATCAGAGACCTTGCAACAGAAATGTTAAGAGAAGTAAAGGAAGTAGCACCACTTCTATTTAGGGACGAAGGACCAGGCTGCGTAAGTGGACCCTGCCCTGAAGGTAAAATGACTTGTGGCAAGGCAAAGGAAATTAGAGAGAAGTTTAAGAATTTAAAATGAAATATATATATGGAAGAGGCCCCGTTATGGAGGCCATTAAAAATGAAGAAGTAGAAAAAATTTATGTAGGGAAAAATGCCAGCGGGTCTATTAAAAAAATCCTTGGAATGGCAAGAGATGCAAAGGTCCCTACAGTTACAAGTGACAATGAAAAGCTAGAAGAACTTGCTGGCACAAAAAACCACCAAGCAGTGGTTGCTCTTGTAAGTGACTTTGAATACATTGAGCTTGAAGACCTAATGAGAAAGTTAGAAGGCAAGGAAGACGCAAGTATTTTCATACTTGATAAGATAGAAGACCCTCACAATTTTGGAGCAATAGCAAGAAGTTGTAACTTCTTTGGCATTGACGCCATAATCTTCCCAAATAGGAGGGCAGCAACAGTAAACGACACTGTAGTAAAATCTTCTGCAGGCGCAATTTATGACATTGATGTCTGCAAGGTTTCAAATATTTCTCAATCCATTGACAAGTTAAAGGAAGCAGGCTTTTGGATTTATGCAACGGACCTTGAGGGAGAAGATATAAGAGAGTGTGACTTCTCTGGCAAGGCAGCAATAGTTATAGGCAACGAAGGCAAGGGAGTTTCAAAAAATATTTTGAAGAACTCAGACAAGACCATAACTATTCCAAACTTCTCTGACTTTGATTCCCTTAACGCTTCAGTTGCAGCAGCAATTGTAATGTATGAGATTAGAAGATAACAGAGAAAAAAATGAGAAGGCGAGCAAGTAGGTATAGAAGAGATGTAAACTATCTCTTTGTAGATGGATACAATATAATAAATTCTTGGCAACCCTTAATAGAATTGAAAAATATATCCATGGAAGATGCGAGGAATGAATTAATTGATATAATGATTGAATTTTCTCACATAAGTAGGGAGCACATAATCCTAGTCTTTGATGCCTACTTGGTAAAAAAATCTGGCGGCAATACTTATAAGAAAGACGGGATTGACATAATCTTTACCAAGGAGTTTGAAACAGCAGACCATTATATTGAAAGACAGCTAGATGTAATAGGAAGGCTCACCAAGGTTCGTGTAGCCACAAGTGACAATGTGGAGCAGCAAATAATTTTATCTCGTGGTGGAACGAGGATTTCTGCTAGGGAGCTTGAGGCTGAAGTAAATCATTCCAAAAACAAGGTCAATTATCTTGCCAAGAGACTAAAGGAAGAAAGGGTTACAGCCCTTGATGAAGATGTAATTCATAAACTAAGACAATTAAAGCAGGATATTTCAAAGAAAAAAAGTTAGGAGGGTTAAGATGAAGTGTAGAAATTGTGGAAAAGAAAATAAAGAAGATGCTTTATTTTGTATGGACTGTGGTCACGATTTAAGAGAAGATAGAGACTTCTCTAAAACAGAAATTATAAATAAGGATCACAGTTATTATGAAGAAGACGATACTAAGATAGTAAAAAATAATTCTTTTAAAGATAATTCCATGGGCTTAAAACAAAAGGGTCTAGTCTTTGGATTAGTTGTTGTGGGATTAATAGTATTCTCTCTAATATTTAATTTTGGCTTTAGCAAGTATAAGTACTCAAAACTTGAGACATCTGCAAAGGCTAATCTTGAAGCAAAGAATTATAAGGAAGCAAGAGAAAAATTTAGCCAACTTTATGAAAAGTCATCTGATAAAAAGTACTTAGATGAAATCAACAAGATTGATAAGATGTTAGAAACTAAGGACCTTTTAAATAAGGCTAATAAGAAATATGAAGAGAGAGACTATGAAACTTCTCTTGCCAACCTAAAGGAAATTCAAACTGAAGACGATGATGAACTTAGAGAAAAAGTTGATGGACTTATTAAGAAAAACTACGATGGAATTAAGTCTGAAATAATGCAACTTAAAGCTAATAATAATTATGAAGGAGCTATTAATAGGTTAAATGAATACCTTACTGTTGATCCTGACAACGCAGATTTTAAAAAGATGCTTGAAGATTTAAATCTTGAAAAGACAAACGACGAAAAGAAGGCTCAAGAAGAAAGTGAAGCCACAAAGCAAAAGGCCAGAGCTGATGAGCTAGAAGCTCAGATACAAAGACTTCAAAATCTTGAAGTGTCAAGCCTAGTTGGCACATATCAATTTGTAACTTCAGGCAAGGCAAATGTAAGAAGTGGACCTGGATTTGCCTACAGCATCTCTTATGTTCTTCACAGAGGTGACTCAGTTTATGTTTACGACACTAGACGTTCAGATGGAAGAACTTGGTGTAACATTGGTGACGGATGGATAAGCTACAGGACATTAAACGGCGAAGCAAAATAATAAAGTTAAGACAGTCGAGAGACTGTCTTCAGATTGTAGACAAACCCAGGAATAATTCC